>CAIVPW010000157.1 GCA_903907895.1 uncultured Alphaproteobacteria bacterium | reverse complement strand
GGGAACGTCGAGCGTGGCGGCGATCGCCGCCTCCAGCTCGCCGGTGACGGGCCCGTTCGAGATGCGTTCGGCACGGATGGAGTCCGTGACCTTCGCCACCTCCGCCTCCCCCACCTCGGTGCGCCACCACTGAATCGGTTTAGTGCTGGCCGAAGCCGGCATGCGGGATGGATTGCTCATGGCGGCAGGATGCCTTTGTGCCGGTTACGATGGTCTTAACGGGCCGCGGCAGGCAGCCGCCGCCATTTACCATAGCGATGCAAGGCAGGTGCCATTGCAGGCCTACACAGCGGCCTGCATGACCCCTAAACTGACAAGAGAAATCGCAATAAGTAGAGTTACTTGCGCGGCGATCCTAGCATTTGACTTTACAATTCTTGCCCCGCCCCGGCGGCGGAGGTGACGGCCGGGCGAGGTCTGGGCCCCCAAATCGGCGACCGGCAACCTCGTGGTGTTCCGCACCAAGCCCTGACCCCGGGGCAGCAACTTGTTAACCATGGGGCAGTAAGAATGGGTTGCTATGTCGCCACCTGTCCGCATCCCTGTCTTGCTGCCCCGCCTCCCGGCGGCGGAGGCGATCCTGCCGCACCTGCAGGCGATCGATAGCGACCGGCGCTATTCCAACTTCGGCCCCCGCGTCCTCGAATTCGAGGCGCGGCTCGCGCAGCACTTCGGCACCCAGCCGGGCACCGTGCTGACGGTCACCAACGCCACCGTCGGCCTCACCCTGGTGCTGCGCACGCTCGATCTGCCGGCCGGCGGCCTGTGCCTGATGCCGGCGTGGACGTTTGCTGCGACGCCGTCGGCCGCGCTCGCCGGCGGCCTCACCCCCTACTTTGCCTACGTGAGCCCAAAGACCTGGGCCTTGGAGCCTGCCATCGCTCGCCGCGCCCTCGACGCGGCGCCGGGCAAGGTCGCGGCGGTCATGCCGGTGTCGCCCTTCGGCGCGCCTCTCGACCTCGCCGGATGGGAGCTGTTCCAGAAAGCGACCGGCGTGCCGGTGGTGATCGACGCGGCCGCCCAGTTCGACGGCCTGCAGGTCGGACGGATCCCCTCGGTCGTCAGCCTGCACGCCACCAAGACTCTCGGCATCGGCGAAGGCGGCCTCATCGCGTCCACCGATCCGGTGCTGATCCGCCGCGCCAAGACGCTGTCCAACTTCGGCTTCTATGGCTCGCGCTCGGCCACCGGCGTCGGCATCAACGCCAAGTTGAGCGAGTACGGCGGCGCGGTCGGCCTCGCCGCTCTCGAAGAATGGCCGGCGCAACGCGCCCGCTTTGCCCGCGTCACCCAGGACTACGTCGATGCCTTCACCCGGCACCCTGCCATCCAGCTCAGCCCGGGCTTCGGCCAGGGGCGCGTGTCGGCGACCTGCAGCGTGCTGCTGCCGGTGTCGGCGGCCCGCGTCGAAGGCGGGATGGCCGATGCCGGCATCGAGACGCGCCGCTGGTGGGGCACCGCCGCCCACCGCATGATCGCGTTTCACGCCTGCCCGCGCACCGAAGTCCCGGTCACCGAGATGATGGCCGAGCGCGTGCTGGGCCTGCCCTACTTCTCGGACCTCACCACGGCGCAGATTCAGGAAGTCGCGCACACCCTGGCGCGCGCAGTAGAAGCGGCCCCAGCGATCTAGGCTGCGGCCCGCGTCGCCGCGATCCGGTCCAGGTACGCCTTCACTACGCCGGGCTCGTTCCAGGCCAGCACGTCGAGGATCGATAGGTGCTCGATGGGCGCGTACGCGCCGGTGGGGTAGCGAAACTCCACCATGTCGGTGAACGTGAGCCGCACGCGGCGGGCACGGAACGCCGCTTCGTCGAACAGCGCCTTGCCCCCCGGCGGATTGACGTACTCGTCCGCGCCGAGCGCCACGGCGATCTCCAGCGCCCACTCGCCGGGATGCTGGATGGCAGGCAGCGGCAGCGGCTCCTGCGACAGGATGCGTGCGCGGAACGGAATGCCCAGGTAGTCGCACACCAGGCGCAGGCCGCGCACATTGACGTCGCGCAACAGATCGGTGCCGGTCTCGAACGCCTGCGCCAGGAGTTCGCGCACCGCGGCAAAGTGCGGCGCGCGGCCGTGGCGATAGTGCTCGAACTGGCCAAGCGCGCGCTTGGCTGCCGCGGCCCTGTCCTGCAGACGAACTTCGTCCACGCGCTGGCCCAGCGTGTGCTCGACCGGAACGCTGACGTACTGCCAGCCCTCGGTCGGATGCAAAATGCGGTTGCGGTTCATCCACGTCTTCGGCGTGTACTGCACGACGTCGAAGACCACCCACTG
>CAIVPW010000156.1 GCA_903907895.1 uncultured Alphaproteobacteria bacterium | reverse complement strand
GTCACACCGAAGAGCGCCGCGTGCGCGGCGGGACGGCGGACTCCGCCGGTGAGGGCGAGGGCGAGGAGGGCCAGGGCCGCAAAGGTCCCGAGGCGCTCAACGCCTATTGCGTGGACCTCAACCGCAAGGCGGCGGCGGGCAAGATCGATCCGCTCATCGGCCGCGAAAACGAGGTCGAACGCACAATTCAGGTGCTGTGCCGCCGCGCCAAGAACAACCCGTTGTTCGTCGGCGATGCCGGCGTCGGCAAGACGGCAATCGCCGAAGGGCTGGCCCTGCGCATCGTCGAAGGCAACGTGCCCGAGGTGCTGCGCGATGCGCGCATCTACTCGCTCGACATGGGCTCGTTGCTCGCCGGCACCCGCTATCGCGGCGACTTCGAGGAGCGCGTGAAGGCCGTTCTCACGGAATTGGAGAACGACGACGACGCCATCCTGTTCATCGACGAGATTCACACGATCATCGGCGCCGGCGCGACCTCCGGTGGCGCCATGGACGCGTCGAATCTGCTGAAGCCGGCGCTGGCGCAAGGGTCGCTGCGCTGCATCGGCTCGACCACCTACAAGGAGTACCGCACGATCTTCGAGAAGGACCGCGCGCTGGCGCGCCGCTTCCAGAAGATCGACGTCGCCGAACCGACGGTGGACGACGCGGTGAAGATCCTGCGCGGCCTGAAGCCGTACTTCGAGGACTACCACCACGTTCGCTACACCAACGACGCCATCAAGACTGCGGTGGAGCTGTCGGCGCGCTACATCAACGACCGCAAGCTGCCGGACAAGGCGATCGACGTGATCGACGAAGTCGGTGCGGCCGAGATGCTGAAGCCCGAGGGAAAGCGCCGCAAGGTGATCGGCGTCAAGGAAGTGGAAGCGGTCATTGCCAAGATGGCGCGCATTCCGCCGAAGTCCGTCAGCCGCGACGACAAGCTCGTGCTACGCAACCTCGAGCGCGACCTGAAGGGCGTCGTGTTCGGCCAGGAAAAGGCCATCGACGCGCTGTCGGCATCGATCAAGCTCGCCCGCGCCGGCCTGCGCGAACCGGAGAAGCCGATCGGCTCCTACCTGTTCTCCGGCCCGACGGGCGTCGGCAAGACCGAAGTCGCGCGCCAACTCGCCGCCACGCTCGGCGTCGAACTCATCCGGTTCGACATGTCGGAGTACATGGAGCGTCACTCGGTTTCGCGCCTGATCGGCGCACCGCCGGGCTACGTCGGCTTCGACCAGGGCGGCCTGATGACCGACAAGGTCGATCAGCACCCGCATTGCGTGCTCCTGCTCGACGAGATCGAGAAGGCGCACCCGGACGTGTTCAACCTGCTGCTGCAGGTGATGGACCACGGCAAGCTCACCGACAACAACGGCAAGTCGGTGGATTTCCGCAGCGTCATCCTGATCATGACGACCAACGCCGGTGCGGCCGAAATGCAGAAGCAGGGCATCGGCTTTGGTCGCGGCATGAAATCCGACGAGGACGCGGAAGCGATCACCCGCCTGTTCACGCCGGAGTTCCGCAACCGCCTCGACGCCGTGATTGCCTTCGGCATGCTGCCGCCCGACGTGGTCAGCCGCGTCGTCGACAAGTTCGTGCTGCAGCTCGAGGCACAGCTGCAGGACCGCAACGTGTCGATCGCGCTGTCCGACGAGGCGCGTGCGTGGATCGCCGAGAAGGGCTTCGACAAGCAGTACGGTGCCCGCCCGATGGCGCGCTTCATCCAGGAGAACGTCAAGAAGCCGCTCGCCGAGGAACTGCTGTTCGGCAAGCTGGAGAAGGGCGGCCACGTCGTCATCACGCTCAAGGACGACAAGCTCGCCTTCGAACTTACGGCCGACGCCGCGCCCAAGAAGCCGGATTCGGAAGAGGACGACGCAGGCGAGGACAAAGTCCCCGCCCTGGTCCACTAGGCCCG
>CAIVPW010000155.1 GCA_903907895.1 uncultured Alphaproteobacteria bacterium | reverse complement strand
CGTCCAGGTGGTGCGCGGTGGCGATCCGATCGATCTGTTGAAGGAGGCCACCGTCGTGTGCGGCTTCAACAGCACTTCGCTGCTCGAAGGACTGGCCGCCGGCGTGCCGGTGGTGGTGCCGCACTTCGCCGAAGCGACCGACTCCGCGTACGCGCCGTTCCTCCTGGATCTGCTGGGGGCCGCCGCGCTCGCGCCGGATGCGGACGCGCTTGCGGCGATGCTCGCCCGCATCGCCTTGGCAGGCAGCAACACGCGGGATCTGGCGCCGTCCGCCGTCGCCGCGCTGCAGCATTGGACCGGCAATGCCGACGGCAACGCCGGCGCTCGCGTCGCCCGCGAGATCGTGGCGACGATCGACGGTTAGGCGAACTGCGCCAATTCGTTGGTGTTGATGCGCTTGGCCAGCGCCGGGTCGATGGCGCCCTCGTTCCAGCCGAGGTTCAACGTCACGCCGACGCGAAAGCCGTGGCGGCGGCACAGCGCCCCGGCCTCCGGCGGAATGGCCCACTCGCGCCCATAGGGATACGAAACCCACGCGGGTGCGGCGCCGCAGACCTGCGTGAGGCAGTCCACGTTGGCGCCCAAGTCCGCGTCCAGGGCTGCGCCGAGGCGGGAGAAGGCGGCGTGGCTGTGACCATGCGCGCCGATGCAATGTCCCCGCTCGGCCATCGCCCGCAAATCGCTCTCGGCCAGGTACAGCTGCTGGCAGAACGTTGCGTCGCCGACGTTGCGCGCACGCAGCATCGCCGCCGTGGCGGCATCGACGACGTCGTTCGGCAGCTTGCCGTTGATGCGCGTCTTGAGAAGCGCGTCCTCGGGCGCGTCGTACGGATAGCGCCGGGCGGCGTCGGCCCGTTCGGCAGGGTCCGCATTGCCCGCCCGCCAGCCCTCGGGCAGCGCGGCCTCAAACTCATCGCGAAACCGGCGCGGGTCCGTGTTGGCGCGCAGCCAGTGCACCTTGTGCACGGCCAAGGGCTTCTTCTCGACCAGGGGCCGTGAGGTGACGAAGAACACCGAGCGGATCCCGAGCGGATCGAGGACGCGTCGCGCCGCCTCGCCGTGGTCCACCATGCCGTCGTCGAACGAGAGCAGCACGCTCGGCCGTGGCAAGCTCGCCTCGCCCTGCAGGAAGCGCTCGGCCTCCACGGGCGTCGCCATGTGGTAGCGCTCGCGCATTTCGTTCACCTGTGCGGCAAAGTCGGCGGGCGAGATGGGATGGATGCCGGGGTACGGCGCGGCCTTGGGCGCGCGGATGTAGTGGTATGTGACGATCAGCAGCTTGCCCGTCACCGGCGGCGCGTTCACGAACGGCCCTCGCGGCGCAGCAGGAAGTCCGCCAGTTCGAGTTCGAAGGCGTCGTCGATGTTCACCACATGACGCTCGACGATCACCGCTGCCGCGTCGTCTTCCAGGATGTGCCCGTCGTCCACCAGCGTCTTGCGCCGCAGCGCGTAGCACAGGCCGTTGCGGTGGTAGTAGCGCGGGATCGACTGGCGCAGCGCGAAGCGCTGGCCGCCTTCGAGGTAGAAACCGATGCGGCCGTCGGTGACGGTCAGGGTCTTGTGCGGCGAGTAGTGGGCCGGTGTCGGGCTGACCGTGGCCGCGGCCGCATGCTGGCCGTCCACCAGCGCCTGCACGGTACGCGTCACGTCCTCGTCGGTGCGCAGCGGACTGGTCGGCTCCAGCAGCACCGAGATGTCGAATCGCCTGCCGTAATGCTGCTCGCAAGCCAGCCAGGCATGGCGCCACAT
>CAIVPW010000154.1 GCA_903907895.1 uncultured Alphaproteobacteria bacterium | reverse complement strand
GTTGAAAACCTGGCGTCCTTTCCGATAGACGAAGGGAGCAGCGCCACACTGGGTATACGCCCGGCGGTCTTGCGAGCACGGCGGGCGGTGCCGATATAGCCTGCGCCGCTGCTGCGAACAAGCCGGTGAACAGCCTGGCCCTGGCTAAGCGTCCATGGGCAGAGCGGCATGCTTGGTACGTGGACGGCCGGCCTCGTTTGGCAGAGGGACGCGCCTCGGGCAAAGCGGTGCCGCTTGGCCTCGCGGGTGGCTAGAGGAGCGGCCCCCTGCCGGATTTCCGCGACCGCCCCATCGTGCGCAAGCCGTTCAGCCCGGAGCAGCAGAGTGCAGCGATGCTCAGCGCTGTGGTGTCGCGGCCGCGGGGCCCTTGACGCCTTGCCCTACTGAGAGCACGAGGCGGCCGCACGCGAAGACCAGGCCAAGACATCCGCCGCCGTGTTGACGGCGGCGGATGCGACTACTTGTGCAGCTTCCACCTCAAGCCTGCAGGTGGAGCGTGCTAGGCGCGCTTGTAGGACAGCAGCTGATGGATGGAGCCGTTGCGGTTGACCGCGACCCAGTGGCCCACCGACGGTGCGTACCAGTAGACGTAGCGAACCGTTGCGATGTTTGCATCCAGGACGAACCCGCACTCGACCATGTAGGTGTCGAACCGCCCCGCCGGCACCATGACGTTCACCGAAGCCACAACGTCACATTGCGCGGCGACCGCGCGCTGGGTGCCAGCGAACGTGCCGGTTCCGGTGCTGCGGACGCTCTTGCCGATCTGCAGCGGGAACAGGGCGCTCATGTCGGAAGTCAGCGTCACGGTCTGCGGCAGAGCGTAACCGCTGCCCGTCCAGGAGGCCGGGTTGCTGAATGCCTTCGGCTGCTTCAGGGTACCGAAGATCTTCGAGTCAAAGGTGGCGACGTTGCCATCCACCGCCGTGACGCGCTGGTCGTCTTCGACCACAGCCACCTTGAAGGTGAAAACGTCGCCAACCTTGTACTCAGGCGCCGGCGCAGGCGCCATTGCCGTAGTGACCGGCCGCGAGTCCATGCCCGGCGCGCAAGCGGCCAAGCTCAGCGCCGCAAGCGCCGAGAGAATCAGAGTACGCACAATCTATTTCCCCCATTTAGAACGCAGGCGGCAACTTTATGGGAACCCGCGGTGACGGCCTAGTCACTACTACGCGCGGCAATCCGTGGCGATCTTCGTTCCTGCGGCGGTGCCGACTGCAGCCGGATCGCCCTTGATCGTACCTGCACACACAAGTTGTCCCACCGTCTCGCCGACGACGCGGGCGAAGGCGCAGGCGATGTGCAGAGTGCGTTTCATGGTTCCTCCCATTGCGCGCCAACACGGCACGCGAAGGCAGGATGTCGCGGCACACCGGGCGCCACACCCCTCATTTGAGGGGTGTGCGCTATGTCACTGGTGCGGCGTCTTCGATTACGAGTTGCGCTTGGACGACACCCTGCCACGTATCGGCGCGCAGATGCCCCGCGACGTGCAGAGCGGAGCCACGTGCCGAGAGAAGCGCCTGCCCCACCGGCCCCTCCAGCGCGCGGAAGGCGACGGCCTTGAGCCTGCCGCCGCCCGCGCCGCCGCCAAGAATGACCCGCACGTGTCCGTCTCCGACCGGGTCGGCCTTTACGACGGCCGCGGCGGGGATTGCGAAGCGCGGCTCGGAGTTGCCCGCACCGAACGGCCCCGCTCCTTCCAGGCGCGACAAAAGCTCCGGAGTCGCGGCGTTGGCGGAGAGGGCACCGTCAAATGCGAGGTCGCGCAGCCCCGGCGATTCGCGAAAGCTCGGCGCGATGCGTTCGCGCAGGAACGCCGCGAGCTCATCGATGCGCGACGTGGGCACGGTGAGACCGGCGGCCATGCGGTGCCCGCCGCCGTTGATAAGAAGGCCCGCCTGCGATGCAGCGATCACCGCCGCGCCCAAATCCACACCGGCCACCGAGCGTCCTGAGCCCTTGGCGGTCTCGCCGTTGATGGCCAGCACGAGGCTGGGACGCCGAAACGCTTCGGTCAGGCGACTCGCCACGATGCCAATGACACCGGGATGCCAGCCCTCCCCCGCCACCACGGCGATCGGACCTGGATCGCCGGCAGCTTCGACGCGCTCCATTGCCTGGTCGAGCACCTGGGCTTCGATGGCGCGGCGCTCGGTGTTGTAGCCTTCGAGCTCCATCGCCAGTGCACGGGCCTCGGCTGCATCGTCACTCGCCAAGATGCGCGCACCGATCTCGGAGCGGCCGACGCGCCCGCCCGCATTCACACGCGGACCCAGCAGGAAGCCGGTAGCCCACGCGTTGGGCGAACCATTGACGCGGGCTGAGTCCGCTATGGCGGCAATGCCGGCGTTGCCGCGGCTCGCCATCACCTTCAGCCCCTGGGCAACGAGCGCGCGGTTGAGGCCGGTGAGCGGCACGACATCGCACACCGTGCCCAGCGCGACGAGGTCGAGCCAGCGGAGCAGATCGGGTTCGGCGCGGCCACCGTAAAAACCGTTGCGGCGCAGCGCGCGGTTGGTAGCGACGATCAGCAGGAATGCCACGCCCACCGCAGCGAGGGTGCCAAGCGGCCCGCCTTCGTCCAGCCGGTTGGGGTTCACCACGGCGAACACCTCGGGCAGGGTCGGACCGGCAACGTGGTGGTCGACAACGATGACGTCCATGCCGAGCGGTTTGGCTACGCCGAGCGCGTCGTGCGCCAGCGTGCCGCAATCGACGGTCAGAAGAAGACGGGCACCTTCCGCAGCAAGGAGGCGCACCGCACCGGCGTTCGGTCCATAGCCCTCGCGCAGGCGGTCCGGCACGTAGATGCGCGCCTTGGCGCCGACGGCGCGCAGGAAGCGCACCAGCAGTGCCGAGGACGTGGCGCCGTCCACGTCGTAGTCGCCGAAGATGGCAATGGCCTCGTTGCCCTGAATCGCTGCCGCGAGACGGTCGGCCGCGCGGTCCATGTCCTTCAGCACCGATGGATCGGGGAGCAGATCGCGGAGGCGCGGATTGAGGTAGCGCTCCGAGTCGTCCAGCATCACGCCGCGCGCCGCGAGCACCCGCCCCAGCACGTCGGGTACGCCGAGGCGCTGGCACAGCGCCTGTGCGATACGGTCGTCGCACGTGCGCGCAACCCAGCGCCGCCCGCTCAACGAGCGCGCAACCCCGAGGAAGCAGTCTGTGAGGCCGGAAGGTGAGTAGTTCACGCTTTGCCCCATCCTATCCGGGTGACGCGTTGGGAGCGAGTCTGGCGGTGCGGGCCGCGATACGTCACGATGCACCGCATGAGCATGTTCCTCGCAGTACTGATCGCCATCATCGCCTTCGGCGGCTTCACCTATTGGCGCAAGGTGCAGCGCGCACGGCAGATCGACTTGATGGATGCCAAGCGCACCGCGATGGCCCAGCTACGCGACGGCAG
>CAIVPW010000153.1 GCA_903907895.1 uncultured Alphaproteobacteria bacterium | reverse complement strand
CTGCACGTGAATGAGACGCAACCCGCCGTTGCCGCATGCAATGACGGGGCGTGCATCCAGCACCGTACCGGGCTCGCCTTGCACATCCGGGACGACGTCCGCCTCCAGCACCCGGACGCGCTTGCCTCCGATCTCGAAGAACGCCCCCGGCGCCGGTGCAAAGCCGCGCACCTTGGCGTCCACTTCGAGAGCCGGGCGGGTCCAATCGATGCGCGCCTCCTCGTTGGTGATCTTCTTGGCGTAGGTGACCCCCACGGGCGGCTGCGGACGCGGCCGCAGCGTGCCGGCGGCAAGGCCGCGCAATGCCTGCACCATCAGGGCGGCACCGCGGTCGGCAAGTGCGTCATGCACCATGCCGGCGGTCGGGCGCGGACCCACGGCAACCTCGTCCTCGATCAGGATGGGACCGGTGTCGAGGCCGGCGTCCATCTGCATCACGGTGGCGCCAAAGCGCTCATCGCCCGCAAGCACCGCGCGCTGAATAGGTGCCGCACCGCGCCAGCGCGGCAGCAGCGATGCGTGGAGGTTGACGCAGCCCAGGCGCGGCGCGTCGAGGATCGCCTGCGGCAACAGCAACCCATAGGCGACGACGACGCCGACGTCGGCATTCAACGCCCGGAAGGCATGTTGTTCTGCTGGGTCCTTGAGCGATTTGGGTGTGCGGATGGGAATGCCAAAGCTCGCGGCGGCGCGCGCCACCGGCGATTCCGTTTCACGTTGGCCACGCCCGGCCGGGCGCGGCGGTTGCGTATACCCCGCAACGATGGGGAATCCTTCGGAGACTAGGGTGCGCAACGTGGGCACGGCGAAGCCGGGCGTGCCCATGAAGACGACGCGCAGCACGGCGCTTACGCCGGAACGCGCGTGGCCTTGCGAGCCTTTTCCAGCTTGCGCAGGATCATGTGGCGGCGCACCGCGGTGAGGTGATCCACCAGCAGCAGGCCATCGAGGTGGTCCATCTCGTGCTGGATGCAGCGCGCCAGCATGCCGGATGCCGCGAGTTCCTGCGGCCTGCCGTCGCGATCAAGGTACGTGACCTTGATATCGGCAGGACGTTCGATCTCGGCGAATTGGTCGGGCAGCGACAGGCAGCCTTCCTCGCAGAACACCACCTTCTCCGATTCCCACATGATCTTGGGGTTCACTAGGTACCGTGTCGTCCGGGTGCCGGGCGCCGGGGGCTGTGCGACGGCCGACTCCTCGGACTGGAGCTTCTCGGCGTCGTCGACCTCGACCACCATGATGCGCTTCGCCACGCCCACCTGTATCGCCGACAGACCGATGCCGGGGGCCGCGCGCATGGTTTCCACCATATCGTCCAGCAGCTTGCGCACCTCGTCGTCTACGGCCGCTACCGGCTGAGACTTGACCTTGAGGCGCTTGTCCGGCGCGGTGATGATGGGAAGCAACATGGGCCCATTAGGTAGATTTCGGGGGGTGGGCAGTCAAGCAAGCTGATCCCGCTTTTTTCTGCGATTTCCGGGGTTTGCCCTTCTTGCGGGCCTCTCGGGCAATTCCCATACTGGCGCAGTGAAGCGCCGCAAATTGCTCAAAGAAGAAGAGATCGCCACGGAGGTCCGTGCCTGCGAGGCGCCAGGCTGCGAGTCCGAGGCCGTCCACCGTGCGCCGCGGTCGCGCACGAACCTGACCGACAGCTATTGGTTCTGCCTGGACCACGCGCGCGAGTACAACGCGAGTTGGGATTTCTTCCAGGGCATGAGCCAGTCCCAGATCGAGCAGTATGTGCGCGACGACGTGACTGGCCACCGGCCGACTTGGCCGTTCGGCCTCGGCAAGATCGGCGTACAGACCATCAACGACATGCTGACCGGCAACATTCGCGACGCCTACGGCATGTTTGGACGCAAGGGCCCGCAGACACCACATCAGGAAAGGCCGCCGGTATCGCCGGAGAAACGCAAGGCGCTGGCGAAGCTCGGCCTTGAGCCGCACGCGGGCGTCAAAGAAATCAAGGAGCGCTACAAGGAGCTGGTCAAGCGCTACCACCCGGACATGAACGGCGGCGACCGTTCGGGCGAGGAAAAGCTCCGCGACACCAACGAGGCCTATCGCACCCTCATGCGGCGCTCCGAGTAGGTGCCCGATTCCGACCCGCGGCGTGCTGCGCCGCCAACCGAGTGAGTTCCCGCTACATGAACCTAGTCCGCGAAGATCATTCGCACCCGTCTGCCATGCCCGACATCATGGTGGATGCGCGCCAGATGTTCGGCATCGACTGCGATTTCCAGGTGCCCGCGTTCAGCCAGCCCAATGAGCACGTACCGCGCATCGATGAGGCCTACCGATTCGACCGCGAGACGACCATGGCGATCCTGGCCGGCTTTGCCTTCAACCGCCGCGTCATGGTGCAGGGCTACCATGGCACGGGTAAGTCGACGCACATCGAGCAGGTGGCGGCTCGCCTCAACTGGGCGTGCATCCGCGTGAACCTCGATTCCCACATCAGCCGCATCGATC
Organism: uncultured Alphaproteobacteria bacterium; assembly: GCA_903907895.1. Classification (GTDB taxonomy): domain Bacteria; phylum Pseudomonadota; class Alphaproteobacteria; order UBA2966; family CAIVPW01; genus CAIVPW01. The sequence continues at coordinate 10,571 of CAIVPW010000153.1, read as the reverse complement.
TGATCGGCAAAGACGCGATCGTGGTGCGCGAGGGTCGCCAGATAACCGAGTTCAAGGAGGGCATCCTGCCGTGGGCGCTACAGAGCAGCGTCGCTCTGGTGTTCGATGAGTACGACGCCGGCCGCCCCGACGTGATGTTCGTCATCCAGCGCGTGCTCGAGGCAGACGGCCGTCTGACGCTCTTGGACCAGACGCGGGTGCTGCACCCTCATAAGGCGTTCCGCCTGTTCGCCACCACGAACACGATCGGCTTGGGCGACACAACCGGCCTGTATCACGGCACGCAGCAGATCAACCAAGGCCAGATGGACCGCTGGAACGTGGTGACCGCGCTGAACTACCTGCCGCACGATGCCGAGCTCGACATCGTGCTGGCCAAGGTGCCCAAGCTGAACACGCCGGAGAAGAAGAAACTCGCGTCGCAGATGGTGACGATGGCGGATCTCACCCGGGCGGGCTTCATGGCCGGCGACATTTCGACCGTCATGTCGCCCCGTACGGTGATCACGTGGGCCGAGAATGCAGAGATTTTCGGCGAAGTCGCTCTCGCATTCCGCCTCACGTTCTTGAACAAGTGCGACGAGGTGGAGCGGCCCGTCGTGGCCGAGTACTACCAGCGCTGCTTTGGACACGAGCTGCCTGAGTCGGCCGCGCGCCGCCAGTAAGTGACGGAAGCGGAGACACACGACGCCAAGCTGCGGCGCGCCATCGCGGCTGCCACCGCCGCGATCGCCGAGCGCAAGGACGTGGCAGTCACCTACGCGAACGAGCCGCCCGCATTGCAGGGCGCGCGCGTGCAACTGCCGAGCCCACCGCGCAACCCGTCGGCGACGGATCTCGGACAATTGCGCGGTGCCGCGGATTCGTTTGCAGTGCGCCTGCGGCACCACGACCCGAAGGTCCACGCACAGGCATCACCCCAAAGTGCCGAAGCGCGTGCGGCATTCGACGCGTGCGAGCAGGCGCGAGTGGAGGCATTGGGGGCGCGCCGCATGGCGGGCCTCGCTGGCAATCTCGATCATTGGATGACGCGCGAACTGGCGCAGTCCGGCTTTGACCGGGTCGAGAAACGCGAAGAGGCGCCGCTGGCGCTGGCGTTGCGCTTACTGTTGCGCGAGCGCATGAGCGGCCGCGCCCTGCCGCCCACCGCAAAGCACGTCGCTGACCTGTGGCGCGCCGCGATCGAAGAGCGTGCGGGCCCCGCGGTGGCGGCGCTGGTGCGCGCAGCGAGCAATCAGGAGGAGTTCGGCATCGCAGCACGCAAGGTGCTGGCCGACCTCGGCATCGAGGAAGAGAGAGCCAACACCCGCCGGCCCGAGCCGTCGCCTCAAGACGATCAGGACGACACGTCGGAAGACTCCAACGATCCGGGGGGAGAGCCGGGCGAGTCCTCCGGGGAGTCTGCTTCGTTCTCGTCGGGCGAAGACGCGCAGCCGGCCGAAGTGCAGGAAGGCACGCAGACGGAAGCCACGAGCGACACGGCCGGCGTGGGAGCGGAGCAGCCGGGCGGCGGCTCGCGTCAGGAATGGCCGACCTTTCCGCCCCTCGGCCACAACGAGCCGCCGTATCAGGCGCACACCACCGAATTCGACGAGATCGTCGATGCGACCGAACTAGCCGACCCAGAAGAACTCACGCGCCTGCGCACCAACCTCGACCAGCAGTTGCACCAATTCCAGAACATCATCGGCAGGCTCGCCAACCGGCTGCAGCGCCTGCTGCTGGCCAAGCAGACCAGGTCCTGGGACTTCGATCTCGATGAGGGCGTGATCGATGCCGCACGCCTGGCCCGCATCGTCGCCAATCCCGAGAATCCGCTGTCTTACATGCAGGAGAAGGAAACCGACTTTCGCGACACGGTCGTGACGCTGCTGCTCGATAATTCGGGATCGATGCGGGGACGGCCCATAACCGTCGCCGCGATGTGCGCCGACATCTTGAGCCGCACACTGGAGCGGTGCGGCGTGAAGACGGAGATCCTGGGATTCACCACGCGCGCGTGGAAGGGCGGTCATTCGCGCGACCGCTGGGTCGCAGAAGGCAAGCCGGCCAACCCGGGGCGGCTGAACGACCTGCGCCACATCATCTACAAGAGCGCCGACGAGCCCCTGCGGCGTGCCCGTCGCAAGCTCGGACTGATGCTGAAGGAAGGGCTGCTGAAGGAGAACATCGACGGTGAGGCGCTGCAGTGGGCGCACAACCGCCTGATGACACGGCCCGAAGAGCGCCGCATCCTGATGGTGATTTCGGATGGGGCTCCGGTAGACGACTCGACGCTGTCGGCCAACGCGGGCCACTACCTCGACCACCATTTGCGCCAGATCATCGATTGGATCGAGACTCGCTCGCCGGTCGAACTGGTTGCGATCGGCATCGGCCACGACGTGACGCGCTATTACCGCCGCGCTGTCACCATCGTGGACACCGAGCAGTTGGGCGGCGCGATGATGGATCAGCTGGCGGAGCTGTTCAACGAGCGGCCGGCGCCCCGCCGGCGCGGCCGCTTCCACTAGCGCCTTGTTCCGGTGGCTCGCGTGCGCTGCTGCTGGGGTCGCGGCAGCACTGTGCGCGGGCGCTGTGCTCGCCGAGGAAATTTCCGTAACGGCGATCCCGGTCGCGCTTGACCCCAATGCGCCGGAGCGCACCAAGATCGGCCCGCTGGAGTATCGCGGCGGCCTGCGCCTCGCTTCCGGTCATGCGGCGTTCGGCGGAATCTCTGGCATACGCGTGAGCGAGGATGGCGCGAGCCTGCTCGCGATCACGGACCGCGCCTCGTGGTTCCAAAGCCGCTTGGTGTATCGCGACCAGGTCCTGGTCGGACTAGAGCATGCTGAGATGGCGCCGATCCGCGATGCGGCCGGCCGGCCGTTGATGCCGCCGCGCGCCGACGCCGAATCGTTGGTGCGCGTCCCGGGCGGCTTGATCGTGGGGTATGAGCGGGTACACCGCATGGTGCACTACGACGCCGATGCTTCCGGCCGCCCCTTGCCGGACGGTGCCTACATGATCAAGTCGCCCCCGGCGCTGCAGGACGCGCCGATCAACGGCGGGCTGGAGGCGATGACCGTGCTCGCCGACGGTCACCTGTTGGCAATCTCCGAGGCTCTGGACGCGGGGGACGCGTTCGCGGCGTGGATCATCGCCGGCGACACCTTCCAAGCGCTGTCCTATGTACCGGCCGCCGGATTCAACCCGACCGACGCAACGACACTGCCCAACGGGGACGTGCTCGTGCTGGAGCGCCGCTTCACCCTGTTCGCGCGGGTTGGACGCATCGTGCGCATCCGGGCTGCCGACATCGTGCCGGGCGCTCGGCTGGAGGGCACCGAACTGGCGCGCATCACGCCGCCGGCGCAGACCGACAATTTTGAAGGGATCGACGCCATCGCCGACCCGCAAGGCGGGATACGGCTGTTTCTGGCGTCGGATGACAACTTCGGTCCGCTACAGCGGACCTTGCTGTTGCACTTTTGGATGCCCGCCGACCTGTAGCGATCAGCGGGCCAAATCGCCTAGGCCTCGGCGCGGCCTTCGATAAGGCGCTTCAGACGACGCGCGCGATCCGACAGCTGGTCCACGGAGGCGTTGCGCAGGAAGGCGTCTAAGCCACCCTGCTTCTCAACCGTGCGCAGCGCCTTCACCGTCAGGCGCAGGCGAATGGTGCGGCCGAGTGAATCGCTGAGCAGCGAGGTTTCCTGCAGGTTCGGCAGGAAGCGGCGCTTGGTCTTGTTGTTGGCGTGGCTGACGTTCCGCCCCACCATCGGCTTCATGCCGGTAAGCTCGCACTGTCTGGACATATCAGAACCTGTTTGAATCTCTGGCACGGCCAGTAACGGCCGCGCGAAGCGCGTCTTTTAGGGGGCGGAGGCCCGGACCGTCAAGGCTGGAGCCTATTTGGGGGCCATTCGCTCGGCTAGCTGCCGCACTCGTTCCTTGAGGTGCGGGTCGAGGTTCTCGTAGATGGCGTGGCCGCGCGCCCAGTGGCTCATCGCCTCGGCGATCAGAGACTTACGCTCGCCCGACAGCAGGGGCACCGGGGCTTGCGGCGCCGGAATCTTGACCCCCATGCGGGCCAGTACCGCGCGGGCGTTGGCGGCTGCCTCGGCCTGATTGTGGGCCTTGCGCATGGCCTCCGCCACCGCCTTTACGGCGGCGGCCCGGGAAGCCAGATGCGGCGAAACAGGCCGTTTGGACGCGCCGGCCGAAGCCGCCGCCTTGGGCTTGCGCTTGGGGCGCGGCTCAGGCGGTGGCGACTCCGGCACAAGGTCCTTGGCAGGCTTCGCCGGGGGCGTGGCCGGGACGGAGTCGGCCCCCTTCACGGACGGTGTGCCGCGGGCCAGCATGCGGTTGAAGCGGTGAATCCAGGACATCTCTAGGCCTTGTCAGCCTACTATGGTGACCCAAACGTTAACAAACTGCGACCGATGCAGCGTGACGAAGTCCTCGCGCGGCTGCGGGCCGCCGCCGACCCCGCGAACGTAGCCGGCAAGGCCCGCTACGGCATCAATGTGATGGGGGCGCTGGGCGTACCGATGCCGGCCATCCGCGCTATCGCCAAGGAGATTCGCAAGGATCACGCCCTGGCGCTCGCCCTTTGGGACACCGGCATCCCCGAGTGCCGGCTCCTCGCGCCCATGATCGCGGATTTGTCGCAGACCGACGAGGGTCTGATGGAACGCTGGGTTGCCGATCTCAACTCGTGGGACGTCTGCGACGGGCTCTGCGGCAACCTCCTGGACCGCCACCCCGCGGCGTGGACCAAGGCCGTGGAGTGGTCCAGGCGCGACGAGGAGTTCGTGCGCCGGGCTGGGTTCGTGCTGATGGCACGCCTTCCGGTGCGCGACAAGAAGGCGGCCGACGAGAGATTTCGGCCGTTCTTCAAGCTGATCGAACAGGGCGCGCACGATGAGCGCAACTTTGTGAAGAAGGCCGTGAACTGGGCATTGCGGCAGATCGGCAAGCGCGACGAGACCCTGCGGTGCGAGGCGATCGCCTGTGCGCACCGCGTAGCGCGCCAGAATACGGCGGCCGCCCGCTGGATCGCACGCGATGCGCTGCGCGAGCTGGAACAGGAAACCCAGATAGCTCGCATCGCGTCCCGCACCGCCAAAAAGGCCGCGGCGAGGAAATAGTTCCGCCCCAGCCTTGCAGCGGACTCCGGCCAACCCATGTAATTTACGTCGAATTGTCCGGCCTCGTCCGGACCGCTGGGAGACATCCATGGATACCCGTGACGCGCCGTCCCACGAGGAGAGCATTTGGCTTCGCCTGGTGTTCATGATTCTGTTCGCCATCGTCTTCAACATTGCGGAATTCGTGCTGGCGGTGACGGCGGTGGTGCAGTTCGCCTGCAAAGCGATCACCGGCAAGGTGCTGACCCAAGGGATCGTGTTCGGGCAGAATCTCGCCACGTACGTCTATGAGATCATGCTGTTCCTGACGTTCCGCACCGACGAAATGCCCTGGCCGTTCGCGCCGTGGCCCGATGGCGTGCCGGAGGAAGCTAAGAAGCGCCCCGCGGCGGAGACTGCGGCCACCACGCCCGCCGAGTGACAGTGCTAGACTGCACCCGAACCCCCGCGCACGGAGACTCGCATGGCAACGGAAACCCGTGACCGCACGATCTGGCAGCGCCTGATCTTCATGGTGCTGTTCGGATTGATCCTGCAGGTCGTCAACGCGGTCCTGACGGTGTTCGTCGTCGTGCAGTTCCTGTTCAAGGCGGTAACGGGCCGGCTGTTCGAGCACGCGCGGCCCTTTGCCCAGAGTCTCTCGACATACGTCTACGAAATCATCCTGTTCCTGACGTTCCGCTCCGACGTGCTGCCGTGGCCGTTCAGCCCCTGGCCGACCACACCACAGGAACGGGAGGAAGTGGAACAGCCGAAGTTTGATTTCGGCGCCACCGCGGGCACGCCGCCGTATCGCCGGCGCGGCCCACGCACCGGCACCCCAGGCTCCGGCTCCGCCACGCTTTAGCTGCGCCGCGCCGGCCTTCGGCGCGCAACCGGACACGCCGGGGCATCCGCAGGATGTTGCTCGCCGGGCCGGGCAACCAATCTCTTGTGCTATGACTGACGCCGTCATGGAACAGCGAGGCTGGGGGCGCGGCCGTGTTGTTGCCGTGTTGGGTCCGACCAACACCGGCAAGACGCATTTGGCCGTCGAGCGCTTCCTCGGCCATCGCACCGCGGTCATCGGATTGCCGCTGCGCCTGTTGGCGCGCGAAATCTATGACCGCGTCGTTGCCGCCAAAGGCGCAGCGCACGTCGCGCTCGTGACAGGCGAGGAGAAGATCCTTCCGCCGCACCCAACGCACTTCGTCTGCACCGTCGAGTCCATGCCGTCCGACAAGGAGTTCGACTTCCTTGCAGTGGACGAAATCCAGCTCGCAGCCGACCCGGAACGGGGACACGTGTTCACCGACCGCTTGCTGCATGCGCGCGGCGCGCAGGAAACGATGTTCCTCGGCGCGGAGACCATTCGCCCGATCCTGCGCCACCTTGTTCCGGACGCGGAGTACGTCGCCCGTCCGCGCCTGTCGACGCTGCACTATGGGGGCCATCGCAAGCTGGCGCGCATGAAGCCGCGCAGTGCCATCGTCGCCTTCTCGGCCGAAGACGTGTACGCCCTTGCCGAAATGGTACGGCGCCAGCGCGGCGGCGCGGCGGTGGTGCTTGGCGCGTTGAGCCCGCGCACCCGCAACGCCCAGGTGTCGATGTTCGAGAGCGGCGAGGTGGACTTCATGGTCGCCACCGACGCCATCGGCATGGGCCTGAACCTGAACCTGCAACACGTTGCGTTTGCGGAGGCGCGGAAATTCGACGGCTTTCACGCACGCAACCTCACGCCTGCCGAGGTGGGACAGATCGCCGGCCGTGCCGGCCGCTATTTGACCGACGGCTCGTTCGGCACGACGTCCGGCGCCAAGGAATTCGAGCCCGAACTGATCGAGCGCGTCGAAAACCACCGCTTCGAACAGACGCGCGCCATCTTCTGGCGCAACAGCGATCTCGACTTCCGCTCCTCCAAACGCCTGCTCGAAAGCCTGGAGCAGCCGCCGCCCGAGGAATGGCGCAAGTTCGTCATGCGACCGCGCCGCGCCATCGACCAGGACGCATTTGAAACGTTGTCCGCAGCGCAGCCGGTGCATGGCACCGCGGCAGTGCGCCTGTTGTGGGAAGTGTGCCAGGTTCCCGACTACCGCAAGACCATGACCGAGTCGCACACGCGTTTGTTGGGCCGCATCCATGAATTCCTCTCGGGCCCGACGCGTATGCTGCCGACCGATTGGCTTGCAGACCAAATCGCGCGCCTGGATCTGACCGACGGCGACATCGACACGCTGGCCGCCCGCATCGCCCACATCCGCACATGGACCTATGTGTGCCACCGCACCGGCTGGTTGCAGGATGCTGCCCATTGGCAGCAACGCACACGCGAGGTCGAAGACCGCCTTTCGGACGCACTGCACGACCGCCTGACGCAGCGCTTTGTCGACCGCCGCAGCGCGGCCCTCAGCCGCAAGCTCGGCGACGCGCAGGAATTGCAGAGTGCGGTTGACAACAAGGGCGCGGTGTCGGTCGAAGGCCACGCCATCGGACGCCTGGAGGGCTTCCGCTTCGTGGCGGACAACACCGACACCACCGCTGAGTTGCGCCTGCTGCGCACGGCGGCGCAGCGGTCGTTGCGCAGCGAGATCCGGCAGCGAGCGCGGCGCCTGGCTAAGGACGATGACGCCGGCTTCGTGCTCGATGCAGATGCCACGTTACGCTGGTACGGCGACGCCGTGGCACGTCTGCAACCGGGCACATCCCCGATCGCGCCCCGTATCGTACTGCTGGCGAGCGATCTGCTCGAAGGCGAGCAGCGACGCGAGGTCGAGGAGCGCCTGACGGCGTGGCTCAATGCGCACCTGGCGCGGGTGCTGGCACCCTTGCATCGGCTGAACCAAGCGGACCTGAGCGGCCCGGCGCGCGGCATTGCGTTCCAGCTGGTTGAAGGGCCAGGGTCGGTGCCGCGCGCCCGGATGCAGGAGCAGATTCAGGCGCTAAGTGGCGCCGACCGCGGTGCGTTGAGGCAAGCGGGCGCCCACGTGGGCGCCCACGCCGTGTTCCTGCCGCGCATGCTGAAACCGGCGTCGGCGGCCGCGTGTGCCCAGCTTTGGGCCATCCATCACAAGCTCGACCCGCTACCCGCTGCGCTGCCGCAGGGCCGCGTGACGGTGGACATCGATCCCGCACTGCCGGTCGGCTACTACGAGGCCGCCGGGTACATGGTCTTCGGCAGCCGCGCTATTCGTGTCGATATGCTGGAGCGTCTCGCGGGAGCGGTCAGCGCGCGGGCGCGCAAGGGGCCTGTTCCCTTGAGCGCTGAGTTGCAGGGCATGGTTGGGCTGCCGCGGGAAGCGTTTGAGGATGTATTGCTCGGCATCGGCTTCCGGCGCCTCGATACCGAGAGCGGTCCTGCGTTCGTCGAGGCACCGCACCGGCGACGCAACGACCAGCGTCCACCCGCACAGCCGGCGCGCCGCCGCGTTGAGCATTCACCATTCGCCGCCCTGCACAGCCTCAAGGTGCGCAAGGGCGCATGAGGGAAGGTCTGCGCATCGACCGCTGGCTGTGGTTTGCCCGCCTGTTCAAGAGCCGCACGTTGGCGGCAGAGGCATGCGGTGCACATCATGTGCGCAGCAACGGCACGCCCGTCGCCAAGCCCGGACACCAGGTAAAGGTCGGTGACATCCTTACCTTCGTCCGCGGCGCGCATGTGCACGTGGTGAAGGTGCTCGCCCTCGGCTCGCGCCGCGGGCCCTACGACGAGGCGCGCCAGCTGTACGAGGACCTGAGCCCGGCCCCGGTGCGGCACGACGCGCCAAGTATGCCGGGCAGGCGGGACCGGGGCGAAGGGCTGCCCACCAAGGCCGAACGGCGCGCCATCGACCGCCTACAGGGCGAGGCAGAACCGGAATAGCTTGGCGGGCGCGCCCGCGCCGTGCCAAATCAACGCCCATGCTGGACCGTATCCGCAGCCTGTTCATCGATCCGGCGCCGACCAAAGACCGGCGCGAGTACGACCGCAACCTTGCGGCCGCGGCCCTTCTGGTGGAGGCCGCGCTCTTGGACGGCAACTTCGCGGACAAAGAGCGCGGCGCCATCCTGTCCATCCTGCAGCGCAACTTCACGCTGTCGATGGCCGACGCCGAGGCGCTGGTTGCGGAGGCGGAGAAGGCCCAAGCCGAGGCGAACCACCTCGTGCGCTTCACGCGGGCCATTAAGGACGCCTATGGCCCTGACGAACGTGCGGCCATGTTGGAGATGCTGTGGGAAGTCGCCTACGCGGATGGCGTCCTGCACCACTACGAGGCGAACCTGTTGCGCCGCATCAGCGGCCTTCTCTATGTTTCCGACCGCGAAGCAGGGGCGGCGCGCAAGCGTGTGCTGGCCCGGCTTGGCCTGGACGACCTGCCCCCCGCCTAAGGGTTTGCGGCCTGGACGGACCCCTGTATCCGGCGCTATAGAGCGCACTGCATTGCCGAATTTTTCTGCCGTGAGAATGCGATGACGTACGTCGTCAATCAGAACTGCATCAAGTGCAAGTACACCGACTGCGTGGAGGTGTGTCCGGTGGACTGCTTCTACGAGGGCGAGAACATGCTCGTCATCCATCCGGATGAGTGCATCGACTGCGGCGTGTGCGAGCCCGAGTGCCCGGTGGAAGCGATCGTACCGGACACCAAGGGCGAGGACGTGAGTTCCCTCATCGAACTGAACCGCAAGTACGCCCAGGCGTGGCCGAACATCACACGCCGCAAGGACGCACCCGGCGACGCCGACAAATTCAAGGACGAGAAGGGAAAGCTGGAGAAGTACTTCAGCCCGAACCCCGGCGCCGGCGACTAGACCGCGAACACGCCCGAAGCGCCGCTCAGGTGAGCGGCGCTTCTTTCATTTTGGCAGACGGATCGGCAACGACCGCGCGCGCTTGCCCGTTGCCGCGAAAACGGCGTTGGCAACGGCGGGTGCTACCGGCGGCACGCCCGGCTCTCCCGCACCGCCCGGCGCTTCGCGGCTTTCCACAAGGTACACCTCGATGGCCGGCGCTTCGGCGTAGCGCAGGATCGGGTAGTCGAGGAAGTTCGCCTGCTCAGCGAGCCCATTCTTGAACGTGACTTCGCTGAGCAAGGTGGCGCCCAGCCCGAAGATCACTGATCCTTCCATTTGCGCCACGACGGCATCCGGATTGACGACGGTGCCGCAGTCGGCCGCCACCACCACACGATCGACCTTGATCATGCCCGTCTCGCGCACTGTCACCTCCGCCACCATCGCGACATAGCTGCCGAACGAGCGGTAGCACGCAACACCGCGCCCGCGCCCGGCGGGAAGCGGCGTTCCCCACCCTGCTCGGCTGCCCGCCAGCTCGAGCACGCCGCGCAAGCGCGCCTCCTTGCTCAGGTGCTGCAGACGGAAGACGAGTGGATCGGCCTTGGCGGCATGGGCGAGTTCATCCACGAAGCCCTCAACGATGAACCCGTTGTTGCTTGCGCCCACAGCGCGCCACGCGGCCACCTT
>CAIVPW010000152.1 GCA_903907895.1 uncultured Alphaproteobacteria bacterium | reverse complement strand
GATGCGGCCGGACTTCAAACCATCGAGCAGCGCGCGCTCATCGACAATGGCGCCGCGCGATGTGTTGAGGAACACCGCCCCCGGCTTCGCCTGTTCGAGCAGGGCGCGCGTCACCATGCCGGTGGTCTCGGGCGTCAGATGCACATGCACCGAGATGAAGTCGCTGGTCCGGAACACGTCCTCAAGCGGCACGCGCTTGACGCCGTCGGGCGCCGTCGCCTGGTGCGGGTCGTGGCCCACCACCGACATGCCGAAGGCGCGCGCATAGCGCGACATCCAACCGCCGATGCGGCCGAGGCCGATGAGGCCGAGTTGGCGGCCATTGAGCATGGTGCCGGGGAACTCTTCGCGTATCCATTTGCCGGCGTGAACATGATCGATCGCGGCCGGCAGCCTGCGTGCGCAGGCCATCAGCAGCGCCCAGGTAAGCTCGGCGGCCGGGGTAAGGTTCTGCAGCAACGGCCCATCTTCGCGCAAAGTGCGCACGACGATGCCGCGGGCTTCGGTGGCGGGGCGCGAGATGTGATCCGAGCCGGTGGTGGCGCAGCTGACGATGCGGAGGTTGGGCGCGGCCTCGACCAGTTCGGGCGTGAGCGACACCCGCATCGAAGCGTCCAACAGTCCGGACGCCGTGCGCAACGCCTGCGCCAGGCCCGCCGGCGTGATCTCGACGTTGACGGCGTCCGCGCGGGGGCCGAGCAACGTGCGCAGCGCCTCAAATCCCTCGGGTGCGCCCAGATAGGCAATCGATGGTTTCATACGATGGAGTCCCGTCAGACGTAGGCGAGGCGCTTTTGGATGCGGAAGGTGGACGTCGCCAACACATCTGCGATGCGCTTGCCGGCGTCGCCGGTGCCGAACATCTCCGAGCTCGGATAGCGGCCGCGATCGATCTGCCGGCGCACCGCGGCATAGATTTCGTCGGCGTTGTAGCCGGCGTGGACCACATTGGGCGCGTGCTCGCGGCCGCCCTGGCGCGTCCCGATGTTTACCACCGGAACGCCGAGGAACGCGCCTTCGCGCAGGCCGGACGACGAATTGCCGATCAGGCAGGCCGCGTTGTTGATCAACCGCGCGTAATCCTCGGGCGCAAAGTTGCGGTACAGGTGCAGCCAGTCGGGCCGCTCCTTTTCGCGATACATGCGCAGGCCCTTGGACACGTCGTCCGAGCCGGCATCGACGTTCGGCCACAACCACGCCGTCTGCATGCCAAGGCGGCCGACGGCCTGCAGCGTCTCGTTGATCTGCGCAAAGCCCTCGCCGTACTCCGTCGTCACGGGGTGCTGCAGCACCACGAGGTACGGGCGCTTCGGCGCAAGCTCCGCCCCGACGCCGCGATAACGCACAAAGAGGTCATCGGGTAGCGACAGATCGATGTCGGCAATGAGGTCGATGGCAGGACATCCGGTGAAGTGCACGGTGTCTGGAGCCTCGCCCATGCGGATCAGGTACTGGGCGGCGAGCTTTGTCGCGGGGAAATGGATGTGTGCGAGCTTGGTGACGGCGTGGCGCACCGATTCATCGATGCTTCCGGTCACCTCGCCACCCTGGGTGTGGGCGAGCGGGATGTTCATGTAGCTCGCCGCCACGGCCGTCGCCAACGTCTCGAAGCGGTCGGCAACCGTCACCACGATGTCGGGCTTCAGGTTCTCGAACTGTGTCGCCAGTTCGATGATGGCAAGGCCGGTGGACTTGGCCATCGTCGTCGGCGTTTCGCCTTCGACGATCGAGTGCACGGTCGCGTGCGGCGTGAAGCCGTCGGACTCGATGACTTCGCGCACGTTGCCAAAGCGCTGCAACAGCGCGGACGCACCCAGCACCAGTTGCAGCTCGAGATCGGCGTGGTCCTTGACCGCGCGCATTACCGACTTCACGCGGCCATAGTTGGCCCGGCTGTTGACCAGGACGCAGACCTTGCGGCGGCGGTTTTGACGTACAGGCTTCATTCCAGATCCTCGCGACGCAGGAGACGGTCCGGGCCGACGGCGTTCTTCAGGCGGCGGCCAACGAGGCTCGGCAATTCGCTGGGCGGCACGCCCGTGCCTGGCTTCTTGGTGGTCAGCATGTCGGCGGAAAGAACGGTACCTTTGGCCAACGCCTTGGCGGGAGCAAGGCTTTTGGTGAACAGCGCCCGCATGGCGGCGAGTTTGCCGGCAGCGGCGTCATTGTCGACCGGGTGCGCATCCATTTCGGCGAACGCGTCGCGTGCGTCGGCCAGAAGGCGCAACTCGTTGGGCTCCAGCGACACGGGAACATCGGGTCCGAACATCGAACGGCTCAAGGCGAAGTGCACCTCGATCATGTCCGCACCGCGTGCCATGGCGGCGAGACCCGGATGCGGGCGGCCCGAATGGTCCGACAGGCCCACCGGGCAGTCGAAGCGGCGGCGCAACTCGTCGATGACGTTGAGGCCGACTTCCGCCAGTGGCGTCGGGTACTTGGTCGTGCACTGGAAGACGCCGACCGGCGCCTTGGCCGCCCTCACCTGCTGTACCGCGGCTCCGATCTCGGCATAGGTACTCATGCCGCTGCTCAGCAGCACCGGCTTACCGGTCGCGGCCATGGCGCCGACGAGATCGGTCGAGGCAACTTCGCCGGAGCCGACTTTCCACGCCGGCATGCCGATGTTCTGCAGCAAGGCGACCGCCGCCAGCGAGAACGCGGACGAGAGGAACACGATCTTGCGCTCCGCGGCATGCGCCGCG
>CAIVPW010000151.1 GCA_903907895.1 uncultured Alphaproteobacteria bacterium | reverse complement strand
GTACTCGGCCTGGCAGCCCTTGGTGCCAAGGTGGATGTCCGAGATCCACACGGCGCGGTAGCGGAAGGACATCGGCAGCGAGGAATTCATGATCGTGCTTCGCAAGTGCAGTGGACAATTGCAGTTGCACGTCTAGCACAAATAGATGTAGTGACAAGTATTATTGTCGAATACTTCGGATAGTTCATATGGCGGTAATAAAACCGTCAGAAGATCGCAATTGAACCGTCACGCAACTGTCACAAATACAGATCCGCGCCGTCCACGGCGGCTGCTGGTGATTCACAATCCCATCGCCGGCGCCCGCCGGCGCCGCCGCTTTGCTGCCACGCTCGAAGCGCTGGCCGCATGGCGGTGCACCGTCGCCGTGCGCGAAACCACCCGGCGCGGGGATGCAGAAGAGTTCGCGCGCGAAGGCGTCGGCGACTTCGATGCCATCGTCGCCGCCGGCGGCGACGGCACCATCAACGAGGTGGTCAACGGTATGGGAGCATCGTCCACGCCGCTCGGCATCATCCCTCTCGGCACGGCCAACGTGCTCGCTGCCGAGATCGGCCTGCCGCTCAATGCCAGCGCGGTTGCGACGGTGCTGGCCAGCGCGCTTCCGCGCGCGATTTTCCCGGGCGTCGTCAACGGGCGCCGCTTCCTGATGATGGCCGGCATCGGCTTCGACGCGCGCGTCGTGGAGCAGGTGCAGCCGGCGCTCAAGCGCGCACTTGGCAAAGGTGCGTACGTCTTGCGCGCTGCCGCGGCTCTCCGCACGCCGCTGCCCGACTACGCCATCGAGATCGACGGCGTGCCCACCCGCGCGGCATCCATCGTCGTCGCCAAGGGCCGCTCCTACGGCGGCGCTTTCGTACTCGCCCCACAAGCGGACTTGGGTGCACCCTCGTTCCAGGCCTGCCTGCTCACGTCCGGAAACCCGGCGACGCTGCTGTCCGCTGCCGGCGCGCTCGCCACCGCCCGCACGGGACGTAGCGCGGCATTCCGCATGCTGCTCGCGTCGCAGGTATTCGTCGGCGGCCCGCCGGGTGAGCCGGTGCAGGCGGACGGCGACATCGTCGCGCGCCTGCCGGCCGTCATACAGCCGGCAGCAACCCCACTGCTGCTGTTGGCACCGTAACGACTCCGTCACGAGTCGTTCGTCGCGCCGACGCACGACCATCACCGTCGCGTCACGCGGCCCCCGTACGACTCCCCTCGTCAGACACACCTCGAGGGAGTCTCGAATGAAGTACCAGCCGTACAACAACCTGATCGAGCGCCTGTCGCGCCGCCAGCTCCTGAATGCCGCTGCCATTCTCGGCACGGCTGCCGTTGCCGCGCCGATCTTCTCGCGCAAGACGCTCGCCGCGCCCATCTTCATGGACTACCCGTTCCAGCTCGGTGTCGCCTCGGGCGACCCGCAGCCGAACGGCGTCGTGCTGTGGACGCGTCTTGCGCCCAAGCATCTCGATGGCGGCGGCATGCCGGCCATCAATGTCGAAGTCGAGTGGGAAGTCTCGCCGACGGCGAGCTTCGCCTCCATCGCCCAGAAGGGCGTCGCCATCGCACGGCCCGAGCTCGGCCACTCCGTGCACGCCGAGGTCACCGGTCTCGAGCCGAACCGTGAGTATTTCTATCGCTTCCGCGCCGGCAACGAAGTGACGCCGACCGCGCGCACCAAGACCGCGCCGGCGGCGGGCGCTAACGTCGATCGCCTGCGCTATGGCATCTGCGGCTGCAACAACTACGAGGCCGGGTACTTCACGGCCTACCGCGGCATGGCGAACGAGAACTTCGACTTCATCGTCCACACCGGCGACTACATTTACGAGGGCCGCGACAACGGCAATCGTACGCCGGACACCAGCGTGCGCCGCCACAACGGCCAAGAGATCCACACCGTCGTCGACTATCGCAATCGCTACGGCCTGTACAAGAGCGACCCGGACTTCAAGGCCGCCCACGCGTCGGCGCCCTGGCTGGTCACCCGCGACGACCATGAGGTCGAGAACAACTACACGGTGGTCGACGAGAACGACATTCCGCCGGCCGTCTTCGCTCTGCGCAAGGCGATGGCCTATCAGGCGTACTATGAAAACCAGCCGTTCCGCGCCACCGCTATGCCGAAGGGACCTGCGCAGCTGCTTTACCGCCGCCTGCAGTTCGGCAACCTGATGGACATCAGCTTGCTCGATACGCGCCAGTACCGCTCGGACCAGCCGTGCGGTGACGGTTCCAAGACCAACTGCGCCGCCATCAATGACCCGAACGCCACCATGCTCGGCGCCGAGCAGGAGAAGTGGCTGTTCGACAACCTCGCCACTGTGCGCGCCAAGTGGACCATCCTGTCGCAGCAGGTGCCGATCTTCATGCGCGAAAACATCAAGGCCGCGCCCGAAGGTCAGTTCTCCATGGACAAGTGGGATGCCTACACGGTCGCCCGCTCGCGTCTGATGAACCGCCTCAAGGAGACCCAGGCGCCCAACCCGGTCGCGCTGTCCGGCGATGTGCATCTGGCCTACGCATCGGACCTGAAGATGGACTACCGCAACCCGAACTCCGAGACCATCGGCGTAGAGTTCACCGGCACGTCTATTTCGTCGGCCGGTGACGGCGCCGACGTTTCTGCGACGTGGGAGACCATCAAGGGCGACAACCCGCACATCAAGTATCACTCGGCGCGCCGTGGTTACACTGCCATGACCGCGACCCAGACCGAGATGCGCGGCGAATTCAAGATCGTCGACAAGGTCACCGTGCCGAACCAGCCGATCCGCACCGACAAGGTGGTGATCGCCACCGCCGGCAAACCGGGCCTTCAGGTCGCCTAAACGACCGCGACGCCCGCTCCGGCAACACTCCCCGCGGCATGCCACCGCGGGGAGTGCTCGCCGTCTTGTTTCGCCGGCTGTCTTTAGTGAGGTGTCTGGTGGGTATTCCGTTTCCCGGCGATTCGCGGCTTGCCGGACTGGTTGAACGGCTGCAAAGGGCCCGGCGCCGGCTCGCCCTGCGCACCCTCGTGCATCACCTTGTGCTTGTCGGGTTGTCCGCGCTGACGCTGTTCTGCGCGCTGGAAGTCTCCTACGCCCTGATAGGCGAAGCCGTCCCCGCGCTGGCTCTGGCCGCAATCCCCGTTCCCGAACCGCTCGCAGGGTGGCGGCCGGCGCCCGTACCGCAGCACCTGATGGTCGTCCTCGGCATCGGTGTCGCCGGAATGGCGCTCGCGTTTCTGGCTTTTGGCATGCGACGGGTGCCGATCGAGGTCGTCGCACGCGCCGCCGACCGGCGTTTCTCCGCGCAGGAGTGCATTAGCACCGCTCTTGAGGTCGCCTCGCTCCCCGGGCGCGCGTCTGGTGTCATCACCGACGCGTTGCTGCACGCGGCCGCGGTGCGTGCCCCCTCGATCGACGTTGCGCGCCTGGCGCCCATCACCGTGCCGCGCTCCACGGCCGCCGTGCCCGTCCTGTTTCTGCTCGCAGCCCTGCTCACCACCTGGCTCCCGACGGAATCGACGCGGGGAACGCTCGCCGCTCTGCGTCCCGCTGGCGATGCAGCTGACTTGACTGCGGGGGAGCGCGCCGAGGAGGCGGCGACCTTGGCCGCGATCGCAGCAACATTGAAGCGCGACGGCCGCGAACGGTCCGATCCTGCGTTGGAGGCGCTCGCCGAGCAGATCGCGACCCTCGGCCAGCGCCTCGCCTACGACCCCGGCATGGGCCGCGAGGCACTTGCTGACAGCGTCGAACGTATGCGCGCCGCCATCGACGACGCCTACCTGCGCACCGGAGCCAGTGCGGCGGACGCCCAGGCACTGGCACAGTTGTTCAACGCGACCGCCGGCGCCACGCCGCCGATCGGCGCCGTGCGCGTCGTCAGCGGACGTCAGACCCAGACCGGACCCAATTCGGCGGTCTCGGTACCGCCCTCCACGAGCCGGCAGTCGGGGACCGGAACGCCGCCGGAGCTGCGTCCGCCGAGCCAGACCGCAACGGGCACCCGTGGTCCCGGCAGCGTAGGTGCGGTTGCCGCCGCACCGGAGTCAGACGCGGCCGACGAGAAGAAAGACGAGCAACGTGATCTGGCGGGCGAGGCTGGCGACGGCGACAACGGCCAGACATTTGCCGGCGGCGGTGGCACCCCCGGCGACTATGCCGGATTCGGCACGCGCGCACTCAAGGGCGAGGCAACTCCGCGCCTTGGCCTCGCCGCAACCGGCGAGCTGCTTCTGCAGAATCCCGAGGGCGAAGGCGGGCGCCGGACGCGTCTCAGCATCGCGCCGGGGGCGGAGCGGCAATCCAGCACTCCGGTTGGGGGTGGACTCGCGGGGGCATGGCAGGCCGCCACCGAGCACGAGGTCATGCGCGCCGCGCTCCCCGTGTCGGCGCGGGACCTCGTCGGCCGCTACTTTCAAGGAATGAACGCTGAGCGCCCGCAGTGAACCTGGTCTCCCCCGCCTGGCTGTCGGTGGCGGCCCTGTCGGTGGTCGTCCTGCTGCTGCACATGCGCCGCCGCCGCCAGGTGGAGGTGCCCAGCCTCATGCTGTGGCGCCTGCTGGAGAACAGTGCGGCCAGTCGCAGAGTTCTGCGCCGCCCGCCTGCGAGCCTGCTCCTGCTTCTCCAGTTGGCGTTCATCGCGCTGGCTGCGGTCGCTCTCGCCCAACCGCAGTTCGGCGTTGCGCCGGCCGCAACCGAACACATCGTGTACGTCCTCGACGCCTCCGGCAGCATGCGCGCCACCGACGTCGTGCCGACCCGCTTCGAGGCGGCGCAACGGCGCCTGGCCGCGATGATCGCAGCGGCCACGGCGCATCCCGGCACGCGTGTCTCGGTCGTCAACGTCGATGCGCAGCCACGCATCGCCGTTGCGCGCCAGGCGCGGGCGCAAGGCATTCTTCCACTGGTCGGCGGGCTGCAGGCGAGTGATGCCGCCGCCAACTGGGACGTGGCCACGACGCTGGTGGACACCCTGCTGCGGGTGGGCGAATCGACGCGCATCGTTGTGCTGACGGACAGCGCTGACGCCTCGACATCCCGGCTCGAGGAGCGCTTTCCCGGACTCGTCCAACGCGTCACCGTCGCCGGCGAGGATGCCGCCAACGTCGGACTCGATGCGGTGATCGCTCGCGCCGATTCGCCCGCGGCGGAATGGATCGCTTCCGGAACCGTACGGTTCAGCGGCAGAGAACCGGAAGAGGTGCTGCTTGAGGCCCGCTTCCGGCCGGACGGTGCGACAGAATTCCTGTCGCTCGGCACGACTCGCGTGGCGCGGCGCGGCGGCGGCCAGAACGTCCCATTCGACATTCGACTCTCCCTGCCGGGTGCCGGAGCGCTGCAGCTGCATCTGCCCGACGATGCCGGACCGCACGACAACGACGTCCACTTTGTCGTTGCGCCCGCGCCCGCGCGCGCACGCCTCCTCTACCTCGGCGATCCCGTCGGCCCGCTGCTCGTCGCGTTGCAGTCGCTCGACGGAATCGACCTCGTCACCGCCGACCGTCTGCCTGCCGATGATCGGTCCTTCGATCTCGTGGTCGTCGACAACATCGCCGTCAGCCGCAGGCCGGCGACCAAAGTACTGTGGCTGGGCGCCGCCCATCTTGCTTCGCGGCCGCCGCCGTTGCCCCTGACCACCGCCTATGTCACCGGTTGGGACACGACCCATCCGCTATCCGACCAAGTCGATTGGACGGCGCTTGCCCCGAATCGCGCTTGGCGCGTCGAGCGGCTGGCGGGATCGGTGGTGCTGGCCGAAGCCAGCGGCATTCCCGTGGCGCAGGCGCGCTCGACGCAGGCGGGGCGCGAGATACAACTCGCCTTCGATCTTGCCGAGTCCGGCTGGGCGAGCCAACCGGGTCTGCCGATCTTCGTCGGTAACCTGATGCGGTGGCTCGGTCTTGAGTCCAGTGCTACGGCTCCGGCCCCGTGCGTGGTCGGCACGCCATGCCTGATCCCGGCGCGTTTCCTTGGCGGCCACGTGGCGACGGACAACTTCCTCATGCCGGGCGCTGCGGACGACTTCGTCCCGTTGCGCGCCGGCATGTACGAGTTCCGCGCCGACGGGGTGCAGCGCACCATCGCCGTCAACGCTACGGCAGCTGGGGAAACGGCTCTGGCGCCGCTGGTGCGCGAGGGCCCGCTTGCCGCCGAAGTCGCTTCTCCGGCTCGCGTGTGGTGGTGGATCCTCCTTGCGGCCGTGGTCGTGCTGCTGGCTGAAGCGGTGCGCGCCGGCCTGGGCAGCGAACAGTTCCTTTCCTTGCCTGCGCTGGCGCCGGGCAAGGCGCTGGCGGTGCGGCGCCGCGTTCAGCTCTGTGTCCGCTTGGCTGCGCTCGGCTTCGCGTTCGCCGCCCTCGCCGGACTTCCGCTGCCGGCGCGCGATGCGGCCGAGAACGTGGTCATGGTCGTCGCCCCCGATCTCGATGATACGCATGCCAATCCCGCCCGCGGCCGGTTGGTCGGTGCGGTATCCGGCAGGCTCGCGGACGAGGGCAGGAACGGCGGCACGGGCGTGGTAGTCGCCGGTGGTCTCCCCGAGGTTGCCGTCGATCTCGGGGTGCGCGACCCGCGGCTCGGCACGCTCGCGGCGGCCACCCCCGGCACGGACCTCGAAGCGGCCGTGGCGCTCGCCGCGGCGATGTTGCCGAATGATCGCCACGGTCGCATCGTCGTCGTTGCCGACGGGAACGAAACCTCTGGCCAAGTCGCGCGGTCGGCGGCAGTGGCGCGGGCGCGCGGTATCGCCGTCGATGTCGAGCCGATTACCGAAATGCCGCCCGGCGAAGTGCTGGTCGAGTCCGTCCATGCGCCGCTGCGCGTCTATCTCGGCGACACATTTCTGCTCGACGCCGTCATCACAGCACAGGCCGCCACCCGGAGCCATGTCACCATTCTGCAGGCTGGCGAAATCGTACTGGAGCAGGACCTCGACCTGCTGCCGGGCCGCAATCGCGTCGAAACCGTCGTGCCGGCGCGTGCCTCGGGCAACCTCGTGCTCGAGGTGTCGGTGACGTCGGCACGTGACACTTTTGTCGAGAATAACCGCAACGGCGTCATTGTCGCCGTCGGTGCGCCGCCGTCCGTGGCGGTGCTCACCCCCGACCCGGTGGCCGGCGAGGTGCTGGTGCGCGCGCTCGCGGTACAGGGCCTGTCTGCCAGACTGATGTCGCCCTCCGCCGCGCCGAAGAAGACCGATGGCTGGCTTGCGCACGACGCAGTAGTGACCATGAACCTGCCGGCCATCGCGCTCGACACCGAACAGCAGGAATCGCTCGAGCAGTTCGTGCATCGCCATGGGCGCGGGCTGCTCATCCTCGGCGGCGAGAACAGCTTTGGCCCGGGCGGTTACTTTGGCACCGCGTTCGAACGCCTGTCGCCGTTGTCGAGCCGCATCCCGCACGAGACGCCCAAGGTTGCCATCGTCTTCGTGCTCGACCGGTCGGGCAGCATGACCGCCTGGGCGGATGCCGCGCGCACCGCCACGCGGCTCGACATCGCCAAGGAGGCGACCCTGGTTGCCGTTGGCCAATTGCCCGACGAAGCGCGCGTCGGCATCGTCGCCTTCGATCACGAAGCCAACATTCTGCTGCCCCTGCAGCAGGAAAAAGACGCGGCGGCTGTGGAGCAGGCGCTCGGTGCCCTGACGCCGGGCGGGGGCACCTTCATCTATCCCGGCCTGGCTGCTGCGGTCGCCATGCTGGCTGGCGCCGACGTCACCGCGCGCCATATCGTGGTGATGACCGACGGCCTGTCGCAGACGGCGGACTTCACCGCGTTGTTCGACGAGGCGAGGCGGCTGGGCATCACCATGTCGGCGATCGCCGTCAGCAGCGCCGCCGATCCCGCCCAGCCTCTTCTCATTGCCGAAGGCGGCGGTGGCGGGTTCTACCGTACCGACGACGTTCGGGCGTTGCCCAGCATCCTGTTGCAGGAGACGCTGATGCTGGCGAGCGCGCCGTTGCAGCGCACGGCGGCGGCGGTGCATCGGGTGGATCAGGCCGGGTTCCTGCAGGGCCTGCCCGATCCCTTGCCGCCGGTGCAGATGTACGTCCGCACCACGCTGCAGCCCGGCGGCACGCTCCATCTGGCCGTGACCGACGAGCGAGGAGAGACCGAGCCGTTGCTGGCGTCGTGGCGCTACGGCAACGGCCGTGTGCTGGCGTTCGCCACGCATGGCGCCGGCACCGGCACCGCCGACTGGCTGCAGCTGCCCGCCTATCCGCTGCTGTGGGCGCAGGCGGTGCGTCAATTCCTGCCGGACGCAAATGGCCCGGGGCTATGGGTGACGTTGCTGCGCAGCGGCGACAGCGTACGCGTCACCGCCGATGCACTGGACAAGACTGGCGCTGCGATACGCGGCGCCAGTGCCGTCGCCACGACCGACGACGGGCAGGCAATCCCAATGCGCGAAGTCGCCGCCGGCCGGTATGAGGCAGTGGTCACACTGCCGTCGCCCGGCCGCTGGCGCGTCGATGTCGCCGTTGGCGGACTGTCCGGTGCAGCCGAACTCTATGCTGGCTACCCGACGCGGTACGATTTCTCCCGCGCCGATTTCGACAAGCTGCGCGCCTTGGCGGGCAGCACCGGCGGCCAATTGCTGATCGATGGCGTGCCGGCGTTCGGCGATAGCATGCGATGGGTGTCGGCGCCCGGCTGGCGCATATGGATGCTGACCTCACTCGCTCTGTTCCTGCTGGACCTCACCATCCGCTACGCGCCGTACGCGCTCCTGCCGCGCCGCGCCGCTTCTGTCCGCGGCCCCGGCGCCGGCAAGACGCTGGCGGCGGTTGCCGCTGCCGCGCGCACCTAGTCCGCGTCGGCGGGCGCGTCACGCGAACGTCACGTTCGCCCGCTATCAAATGGGCACCGGCCGTCTCCTGGACGGTCGCACGGTGGCTTCTTCTACCGCCGCTTGCCTGGGCCACCGTTCTCGCCCTCTCCCCGCGCCCCGGGGAGAGGGCGTTCCTCTTGTTCCCCGATGTTTGTTCACCGCCTGCCCACCCACCCACTCGCGTGGGGCGGCCGCGGTGGTTCCTCGCCTGCGAGGGCACGCAAGCACGCTTCGCCGCGGTCGCAACTCCGCCCCGCAACGTGTCGTAAAACCGCAACCATTTGCTGCGATACAGCGCGCGTTCGGACCCGGGGGGAGAAGCCAGAAGGAAGCCGCGTATGAAGGTTCACGAAGTAGCCAAGGCGTACGACGAGATCGTGGTGGTGCAGCCCAACGAGCGCATTGCGCGTGTCGCCGCGCGCCTCACCATGGCCGAGCGGCGTATCGCGTGCGTCTGCACCATCGATCGCATGCTGCTCGGCATCGTCACGCCGCACGACACGCGCGTCGGTGCGCTGTCCGGCAATCCTGAGTGGGGCGAGTGGCCGGTGCGTACCGTCATGACGGCACACCCCATCACGTGCGGCCTGAACGACGGCGCCGAACAGGTGCTCGATCTCATGCAGCGCCACGAGGTACGTCATGTCCCCATCGTCGATGCGGAGTTTCTCTTGCTCGGCCTCGTCTCGCTGACCGACCTGCTTCAGCGCACGCGCGAGCGCGCCCGCCGCGACGTCGATTTCCTCACGTCCTTCGTCTTCGGCTGAGGAACGTCCATCCACCCGTCGCCAGACGGTCATGAAGTTGCAACGCAAGCGTAATGTGGCGCACCGATAGTGCGGCCTTCGATTTTGGAGGTCCCCGCAATGCGTTTGCTTTCTGCACTCTACGTGTCCCTCGGTCTGGCGACGGCACTGACGGCGCCCGCTCTGGCTGCCCCGGCCCTCATCGCCGAAGGCACGCTCGCCGGCACTGCCGATCTCTCCGGCCTCACCGGCAAGCTTGAGAACGGCATGGCCGCCAACATCCTTGGCGGCACCGGTTCCGGCATTGCTTATGCGGGTAACGGCGTGTTCGTGGCGGTGCCGGATCGTGGCCCCAACGCCACCGCCTACAACCCGAAGATCGACAACACGGTCACCTGGATCCCGCGCTTCCACACCGTTCGCATGGCGTTGGCGCCTGCTGCGGCAGGGGCCGCGCTGCCCTTCACTTTGACTCCCACGCTCACCGCCACCACGCTGCTCTTCAGCGCGACGCCGCTCATCTACGGCAACGGTGCGGGCCTCGACATCGCCGCCGGTGCGCCGGCGCAGAACGCTGCCGGCAAGTTCTTCTTCTCCGGCCGCTCCGACAATTTTGACGGCAAGCAGCTCTCCGGCACGGCGGAATTCGCGCGGCTAGATCCGGAAGCCATCCAGCTGTCGAACGATGGCCGCACGGTCTATCTGTCCGACGAATACGGTCCGTACGTGTATGCGTTCGACCGCGCCACCGGCCAGCGCACGCGCGCCTACGCGCTGCCAGCCAACCTGAACAGCCCCGTGCTGTCCCCGCTCGGCGATACCGAAATCGGCGAGAACACGCGTGGCCGCACGGCCAACAAGGGCATGGAAGGCCTCGCCATCACGCCCGACGGCAAGACACTGGTCGGCGTCATGCAGGCCGCGCTGGTGCAGGACAATCTCGTGGCCGTCACCAAGAAGCTGGTGCGCATCGTCACGATCGACATCGCCTCGGGCGCGACCAAGCAGTTCGGCTACATGCTGACCGACGGCTCGGGCATCTCCGAGATCATCGCCATCAACGACCACGAATTCCTGCTGGATGAACGCGATGGCGCCGGCCTCGGCGACAACAGCGCCGCCAAGGTGAAGAAGATCTTCAAGATCGACCTCGCCAACGCCGCCGATGTCACCGCACTTTCCGGCCAGGCCGCTGTCGATGCCGCCGTGAAGAAGACGTTGTTCTTCGATCTGGTCGCCGAACTCGGCAAGCACGGCGTGAAGCCGGAACAGGTGCCGTCCAAGATCGAAGGCATGGCCTTTGGGCCCGATGTCACCATCAACGGCGCCACCCAGCACACGCTGTTCATCGCCAACGACAACGACTTCCTGCCCGATGTCGCCGGCCCCAATCGCTTCTACGTCGTCGCGTTCACCGCTGCCGACCTGCCGGGCCTAGTCCAGCAAAAGGTCGCCCAGTAGTTACCTCCCACCCAAGATCCCTCCCCCGTCGCGGGACTCACGCTCGAGCCACGCCTTGGGGGAGGGCAGTGTGGGAATGAGACGGCGCGCCGCAACGCGCCAAACTAAGGAGTTACCCGGCCTCCCCCCTTCGCGTCAGCGCAAACCGCCGCGCTTCGGCTACCAAACGGCCGCATTTCCGCTTCGTTTGGCCTGCAAACAGAGGGCGCCCAAGCGCCCCACCGGAACCTCCCGCACCCATGAAAATCGCCGACGCCGTGAAGTCCTTCGACCAGATCCTCGTCGTCCACCCCGACGACGTCCTCTCCTACGTAGCCGAGCGTTTCCGCATAACCGGCCAGCGCCTCGCCTGTGTGTGCATCGATCGCCGCCTTGTCGGCGTCGTCACCAGCGCCGACCTGCGCTCGCGTGACTCCGACGCGCCCGTTCGCGCCGTGATGGCCCAGCGCCCCGTCACCTGTTCCCCGTCCGACTCCACCGAGCACCTGCTCGACGTGATGGAGCAGTACGAACTCCGCACGCTCCCGGTCGTCGACAAGGGCCAGCTCACGGGTCTCGTCTCCTTCGCCGACGTGCTGAAGCGCACGCGCGCGCAAGACAAGCGCGACGTCGAGTTCCTCACCGCATTCGTTTTCGGCATGCCATCCGCCGCCTGAGGCAGCGCGGGCAACCGTTTGGTGCGGGGCCCGCTCGGCCTATCGACGGACGAGCGGCGGCGAAGCTCAATTCACCCGAACGCCAGCACCGCGAACACCACGATCAGCAGCGCGATGCCGCTCATGATCGGCGACACCTTCTTCATCAACTCCTGCACCGGGCCTGGGTCGGCGCCGCGGCGCACCTTGGCTTGCAGCATTTGCGTGTAGCCGACCAGTCCCGAGAGGACTACGACGAAGGCGATCTTCACCCAGAACCAGGTGCCCCCCACCTCCGCCAGGCCGTACGCGATCGTCAGCCACAGGCCGGTGATCCACAGCACCACCAGCGACCACGGGCCGAGTTTGGCGGCGTTGGCGCCGGCATAGCGCATCACCGTCGGCGT
>CAIVPW010000150.1 GCA_903907895.1 uncultured Alphaproteobacteria bacterium | reverse complement strand
TCCGCGCATTCAAAGCACGAACACGCACGGCACCGGCTGCACGCTCGCCAGCGGCATCGCCACCGGACTGGCCCAAGGCATGGCGCTGGACGCCGCCGTGCGCCGCGCCCGCGAGTACCTGCTGGAGGCGATCCGCACCGCACCCGGCATCGGCGGCGGGCACGGCCCCGTGAACCACGCGCACCCGCTGGAGAAGTAGAGACGCAGCGCCCCACCGCCCCCCTGGACTCGGGGAAGGAGTCGCCGCAGTGTCGCGGCCAAAGGGAGGGCCTAATGTCCAGAACCAGATTCGCACTCGCGCTGACGGTCGCTATCGCGGCCAGCGGCACCGCATGGGCCCAGGCATTCCCCGCCACCGAAGCCAACATGCGCCAGTGGGGCGTGGCGACCTTGCCCGAGATCGACGCGCTCGGCTCGAAGCTCCTCCCGTTCTATATGCCGGGCGAAGGCCTGACGCCGGTGGACACAAGCAAGTGCGCGCAGGCCGTGCCGCTGCTGATCGAGTTCCAGCACAAGACCCTCGTTGCCGCGACGCTGCTGCAGAAGATGTCGGAACACCTCGTCAAGATCGAACGCGTCAGCGCGCTCGCCTCGTTGCAGGGCGAGATCGCGCGGTTGCGCGACTGGGGTGCGCTGGTGCTGGTCGACGAGGGGCGCTGCCTTGCCAAGGGCGGCGACAGGGCTGAAGCCGGCGTCCGGTTCGCCCAGGCCATCGACCTGTCCACCGCGGGCGATGGCGGCCGCCAGGCTCTCAACGAAATCGCCAAGCTGCTCGAGTACGCGAACTGACGCACTGCTCTCGCCTGCCCTGGCCGGGTTCAACCCGGTAGGCGTTTCACCGTATTTGACACACCCGCCCCGAGGCCTATCCTCCGGCCCGGGTTACGGTCCCCCAACGGACCGCTGCTCTTCTGGAAGGGAGAGAACGTGCATCAAGTCGTTCGACCGGTGCGGCCCCACTTTTCGTCGGGGCCTTGCGCCAAACGTCCGGGATGGTCGACGGACGTCCTCAAGCGTGCATACGTAGGTCGCTCTCACCGCTCGGCAGACGGCAAAGAACGCTTGGCCGAGGTCATCGACCTCACCAAGACATTCCTGGGCCTGCCCGACGGCTATCTGTGCGGCATCGTGCCCGGGTCGGACACGGGCGCCGTCGAGATGGCGCTGTGGTCCATGCTGGGGCCACGCGGCGTCGACGTGTTCGCGTGGGAGGCATTCGGCAACGATTGGGTGAACGACGTCGTCAAGGAGCTGAAGCTCAAGGACGTGCGCAGCTTCACGGCGCCGTACGGCAAGCTGCCGGACCTGAAGCAGGCCAGCAAGGACCGCGACGTCGTCTTCACCTGGAACGGCACCACCTCGGGCGTGTGCGTGCCGAACGGCGACTGGATCGCCGACGACCGCCAGGGCATCACCATTTGCGACGCCACCTCGGCCGCGTTCGCCATGCCGATCCCGTGGTCCAAGATCGATGTGGGCACGTTCTCCTGGCAGAAGGCGCTCGGCGGCGAAGCGCAGCACGGCATCTTGATCCTCAGCCCACGCGCGGTGGAGCGGCTTGAGTCGTACACACCGCCGTGGCCGATGCCGAAGCTGTTCCGCATGACCAAGGGCGGCAAGCTCGCGCGTGGCATCTTCGAGGGCGAGACCATCAATACGCCCTCGATGCTGTGCGTCGAGGACTACTACGACGCCCTGCGCTGGGTGAACGCGGTCGGCGGTTCGTGGGAGATGCAGAGCCGGTGCAGGCGCAATCTGCACACGGTGCAGACGTGGGTCGACAAATCGAAGTGGGCGGCGTTCTTGGCCGAGGATGCCGCGACCCGCTCGTGCACCTCGATCTGCCTCAAAGTGACCGATCCGTGGTTCACCGCGCTCGACGCAAAGCAGCAGGCGGCGGCGATCAAGTCCGTCACCGGCAAGCTGGAGAAGGACAACATCGCCTTGGACATCGGCGCCTACCGCGACGCACCTGCCGGGTTCCGCATCTGGGGCGGCCCGACCGTGGACTACGAGGACATCCAGGCCATGCTGCCGTGGCTCGACCAAGCCTATGAGGCGACCAAGAAGGAAATGACCGAGCCGCCGAAGCCCGAGGCCACTGCGTGATCAAGGTCCTAATCGCCGACAGCATGAGCCCGCGCGCTGCTGAGATCTTTCGCAGCCGCGGCCTCCAGGTGGACGAACGGCCGGGACTTGCCGCCAAGGATCTGGCGGCAATTGTCGGCCCCTACCACGGCATCGCCGTGCGCTCGTCGACCAAGATCACTGCCGAAATCCTCGAGGCGGCCCGCGCGCTCAAGGTCGTCGGCCGCGCCGGCATCGGCGTGGACAACATCGACGTGCCCGCAGCCACGGCGCGCGGCGTCGCCGTGATGAACACGCCATTCGGCAACTCCATCACCACGGCGGAACACGCGATCGCCATGATGCTGGCGCTTGCCCGCCAGATCCCCGAGGCCGACGGCTCGACGCGCGCCGGCAAGTGGGAGAAGAACCGCTTCATGGGGGTCGAGCTGTTCAACAAGACGCTCGGGCTCATCGGCTGCGGCAACATCGGCTCCGTGGTCGCCAATCGCGCGCAAGGATTGAAGATGCGCGTGCTGGCGTACGATCCGTTCCTGTCGGTCGACCGCGCCCAGGAACTGGGCGTGGAACGCGTCGAACTCGATGACCTGCTGGCACGCGCGGACTTCATCAGCCTGCACACGCCGCTTACCGAACAGACGCGCAACATCCTGGACGCCAAGGCGCTCGCCAAGGCCAAGAAGGGCGTGCGTATCATCAATTGCGCGCGCGGCGGCTTGATCGCCGAAGATGCTCTGCACGCGGCGCTGACCTCGGGCCACGTTGCCGGCGCCGCGCTGGACGTGTTTGCAACGGAACCTGCCAAGGACAGCCCGCTGTTCAAGCTGCCGAACGTCGTGGCGACGCCACACCTGGGCGCCTCGACCACCGAGGCGCAAGAGAACGTGGCACTGCAGATCGCCGAGCAGATGTCGGACTTCCTGTTGCTGGGCGCCGTAACCAACGCGCTCAACATGGCATCCGTCAGCGCCGAGGACGCGCCGAAGCTGAAGCCGTACATGAAGCTCGCCGAGCAACTCGGCGGCTTCGCCGGCCAGATCACGGAATCGGGCTTAAAGCGCGTGCGGGTGGACTTTCAGGGCCATGTCGCCAGCCTGAATACCAGGCCACTGGCGGCCGTGGTGCTCGAGGGCCTGCTGTCCCCGCTGATGTCGTCGGTGAACATGGTCAACGCACCGGTGGTGGCGCGCGAGCGCGGCATCGAGATCATCGAGTCGAAGAACGAGACCGCTGGTGACTACACGTCGTTGATCCGCATCACGGTGGAATCCGAAGCGGGTACCCGATGTGTGGCCGGCACCTTGTTCGCAAATCAAAAGCCGCGCGTTGTCGAGGTCGATGCGACTGCTGTGGAGGCCGAACTCGGCCCGCACATGCTGTTCCTGATGAACGACGACAAGCCGGGCTTCATCGGCAACCTCGGCTCGCTGCTGGGCAGCGCCGGCGTGAACATCGCCACGTTCCACCTGGGCCGCGACACGCCGGGCGGCAACGCCATCGCACTCATCGAGGTCGATGATCGCGTGCCGGATGCGGTGCTGACGCGCTTGCGCGCGCTGCCGCTGGTGCGCCAGGCGAGGGCGCTGCATTTCCCCGGCATGCAACGGGCACAGGCCAGAGCGGCCTAGAACCACGATCCGTGCGCAACGCTCCTCTCCCTCCGCGTCCATGGGGGAGAGGCGCTTGCGCGGGCGTCCCGGCCTCCTCGCATTGCCGCGGGAAGGCCGGTAGGATGCCCGCCCCGCCGCCCACCCTTTGGCTCCCATGAACGACGGCAACGAACTCGCCCTGCTGCCCAACGGCCTCAACGACACGTTGATGCCGGATGCGGCCATCGAGGCCGGCATGGTCGCCCGGCTCCTGGAGCGCTTTGCGCGCTTCGGCTACGAGTTGGTGAAGCCGCCGCTGGCCGAATTCGAGGACAGCCTGCTCGAAGGCCCCGGCGGGGCCCTGGCACCGCAGATGTTCCGGGTCATGGACCCGGTCAGCCAGCGCATGATGGGCCTGCGGCCCGACATCACGCCCCAGATCGCCCGCATCGCCACTTCGCGGCTTGGCAACGTGGCGCGTCCGGTACGCCTTTCCTACGCCGGGCCCGTCCTGCAGGTGAAGGGAAGCCAACTGCGGCCCGAACGCGAGGTGACCCAAGTCGGCATCGAGCTGATCGGATCGCCCGCGCTGGCCGCCGACGCCGAGGTCATCATCGCCATGGCCGAAGCGCTGAATGCCGTCGGCGTTCAGAACGCATCGTTCGATCTGACCCTGCCGCGGCTCGTCACCCTGCTCTGCTCGGGCATGGAGCTCGACTACGACACCACCAACACGGTGCGCGCGGCGCTCGATCGCAAGGACACGGGCGCACTGCACAAGGTGGCCTCGCTGCTGCCCGAACAACGGGAGACGTTCGAGTACCTGCTGTCCACCGCGGGCGTCGCGGAGACGTCGCTGGACTCGCTGCAGAAGATGTCGTGGCCGACGGCCGCGCGCGCACAGGTCCGCGACCTCGTCACCGTCGTGCGGCTGGTGCGCGAGGCGGTGCCGCAACTCAAGCTCACCGTCGATCCGGTCGAGTTCCGCGGTCTGGAGTACCAGACCGGCGTGAGCTTCACGATCTTTGCGCGCGGCGTGTCGGGGGAACTCGGCCGCGGCGGCCGCTATGTGCTGAGCACGGGCGAGACCGCGACCGGCGCGACATTATTCATGGAATCGCTGCTGCAAGCCGCTGCGGCGCCGCCACGCCAGAAGGCGGTCTATCTGCCGTTCGGCACCAAGGCAGCCGAGCGCCAGAAGCTGCACGCAGACGGTTGGCACACTCGCGCCGCGCTGGCACAGGACGCGGATTCCCACACTGCTGCCAAGGCGCAGGGTTGCACGCACGTTTTCACGGCCGGGCGCGTCGAAGCGCTGGCCTGAGGTAGGAGTCGCCAAATGTCGAACGTAGTCGTCATCGGCGCCCAATGGGGCGACGAAGGCAAAGGCAAGATCGTCGATTGGCTGAGCGAGCGCGCCGACATCGTCGTGCGCTTTCAGGGCGGTCACAACGCCGGCCACACGCTGGTCATCGACGGCGCCGTTTTCAAGCTGAGCCTGTTGCCGTCGGGCGTGGTGCGGCGCGGCAAGATGTCGATCATCGGCAATGGCGTGGTCGTCGATCCGTGGGCGCTGCTCGCCGAGATCGACAACATCGCCAAGCAGGGCGTGAAGGTCACACCCGAGAATCTGAAAATCTCCGAGAGCGCCACGCTGATCCTGCCGCTGCACCGCGAGCTCGACACGTACCGCGAGGACTCCACCAACCAGCCGCTCGGCACGACGCGCCGCGGCATCGGCCCCGCGTACGAAGACAAGGTCGGCCGCCGCGCCGTGCGCATGTGCGACCTCACCGACGATTCGCAGCTCGGCCACCAAGTCGACCGCCTGCTCGCCTACCACAACGCGCTGCGCAAGGGCTTCGGCAAGCCCGCCGTGGATGGTGACGCCCTGGTGCGCTCGCTGAAGGAAATCGCACCGAAAGTACTGCCGTTCATGGACCCGGTTTGGCGCCGCCTGGCCGAGGCGCGTAAGGCCGGCAAGCGCGTGCTGTTCGAGGGCGCGCAGGGCACTTTGCTCGACGTCGACCAGGGCACCTATCCGTACGTGACGTCGTCGAACACGACGGCGGGCGCCGCAACCACCGGTTCCGGCGTCGGCCCCGGCTCGCTCGACTTCGTGCTCGGCATCGCCAAGGCGTATACGACCCGAGTGGGCGCCGGCCCGTTCCCGACCGAGCTTGAGGACGAGATCGGCCGCAGCATCGGCGAACGCGGCAAGGAATTCGGCACGGTGACCGGCCGCCGCCGCCGATGCGGCTGGTTCGACGCGGTCGCCGTGCGCCAAGCCGTGAAGATCGGTGGCATCACCGGCATCGCACTGACCAAGCTCGACGTGCTCGACGGCATGAAGGAGCTCAAGGTCAGCGTCGGCTACATGCTGGATGGCCGCGAGATCGACTACCTCCCGGCCGGCGCGGGTCCGCAGGCGCGGCTGCAGCCGATCTATGAGAGCGTGGAAGGCTGG
The DNA here is from genome assembly GCA_903907895.1 of uncultured Alphaproteobacteria bacterium. Classification (GTDB taxonomy): domain Bacteria; phylum Pseudomonadota; class Alphaproteobacteria; order UBA2966; family CAIVPW01; genus CAIVPW01. The sequence goes on along the minus strand of CAIVPW010000150.1, from coordinate 355 downwards.
TCGGACAGCACCCGCGGTGCGCGGAGCTACGGACAACTGCCGGCCACCGCCGTCAAATACATCCGCCGCATCGAAGAGCTGATCGAAGCGCCGGTGACGCTGCTATCCACGTCGCCGGAGCGCGAGGACACGATCCTCCTCAAAGACCCCTTCGCAGCCTAAGCGGGAATCCCCTCTCGAGCCGGTACGGGCTTAGGCCGCCGGCGAAACCTCGGGTGGCAATACCGCGGCAAGCGTTTCCGGCGTTGCCGGGAACACGCGCGCGGTACGGGCCCGCCAGTAGACCTTCTGACCGGGAACGAACTGTGCGCCCCAGTGCGCGCCGCGCGGCATTTCGACTTCGACGAGGCCGGGC
>CAIVPW010000149.1 GCA_903907895.1 uncultured Alphaproteobacteria bacterium | reverse complement strand
GCGCGGTGCCTGGCTTCATTTCGCTGCGGTAGTTGTTGGTGAACTCCAGCAGGAAGCGGGGCAGGGAGATCGGCTCGCGCTTGCCGCCGATCGATTCGGCCGTGGCGACGTCCAGCTTGCGCACCGCGGTGACCAAGGCATCGAGGCGGGCGACGGACTTCTCGATACGCTCGAGTGCCTTGCGCGGCTTCTCGGCATCCTTGGCGACGGCGCGCAATGGCTCCAGCGACTGGGCGATAACGCCGATGGGGCCTTTGAAGGCGTGCACGTTGTCCTCCGCGCCGACGCGCACCGCCTCGGCGGAGCTGCGCAACTCGCGCACGAGAAGGTCGAACTCCTCCGCCACGGGCGCCAGTTCCGGCACGTGGTTGCGCAGCACGAACGGTGCCTCGCCCCGATAGGTCCGCACGTAGCGCGACAAGCGCGCAAAACCGCGCAGGTCGTTCCAGATACCGATGAAGATGGCGAACACCAGGGCGGCCATGGCGACGTAGACGAACAGCGCGAAGCGAACTTCGGGTGCTTGGGAATAGGGCGCCGAGAACAGCGAGCCGATGAGCTGCTCGCGCGGCGCCGACGTCAGCACCAGCCAACAACCCGATTCGGCCTTCACGGGAGTGACGGATGTAAGCAGCTCGTCGCCGCCGGCAACATTGGTGAGGGGTGTCACGATCGGCCGCGGCGCCTCGCACAGTTGCGCCGCCGCACTCAGCTCCGGGGTGCTGCTGAACACCCGCCGTTCGTTGTCGAGCTGCTCCTGCGGCACCGCCGGCACGGCGGCGACGAGCTCGGGGGGGCCCGCGGCGGACACACTGCGGAAGAGCAGGCGCACGCGCACGCGACCGCCCGCCAGCCGCTCCAGGACGGCGCCCAGCTGTTGTGAGCGCGACGGATCGAGCGGTCCTAGGAGAGGTCGCAGGCTTTCGGCAATGATCTGACCCTCGCGGGTCATCATGTCGCGCAGGATCGCAGAGCGCCGTTCGTCGGCGTTCTGCAAATGCAGGGTGAGGAGGATCGGGACCGCGGCGAAGATCGCCGCCAGGAGGGCGACGCGGGAGCGAAGGGAGCGTGCTGTTAGGCTTGCCTTCTCGAAAAGCCTACGCAGCGCTCGGTTCGTCCTTTCGCCAGCGGTATCCGAAGCCCGGGTAGTTCTCGATCTGGTCAAATCGTTCATCTGCAGCGCGGAACTTCTGCCGGATGCGTTTCATGAAAGTGCGCATGTTGGCGCGGTAGCCTTCGCCGCCGTCACCGGCAATGAACCCCTTTCCGTGGACCAGGTCGTAAAGCTCGCGATAGCGCACGTTTTTGCCGGCGCGTTCGGCGAGCGTGCACACCATCTGGAATTCTGTGACCGTGAGGTCGATCTCTTTCTTGCGCCAGATGGCCTTGCCCGCTGCCGGCTGCAGTTCGAGCTCGCCCACCACGATGGGGGGCGGATCGCGTTCGCCCTCGACGTCGCCGCCGCTGCCCGGGAGCTTGCCGGCGCCGCGGATCAGGCTGATGCGCGCGAGGAGGATGCCGAAGCTGCGCGACTTCTCGACGTAGTCCACGGCGCCGGTGGAAAGCGCAGTCTCCTCGTAGATCTGGTCCTGCAGCGCGGTGAGGAAGATCACCGGGAATTCCAGCCCTTCCTCGCGCAAGCGGCGCAGTACCTCGATCCCGTTCATGCCGGGCATGCGCCAGTCGAGCAGCGTTAGGTCGGGGCGGTAGTCGTCGGACTCCATGACCGCGAGGAACGCCTCGCCATCGGGGAATTCGCGCACTTCAAACCCTGCATCGCCAAGATTGGCGGCGAGCGATTCGCGAAACAGCGGATCGTCATCAACCAACGCGAGCCGCGTCCTACCTTCGGAGGATTGGATGCCGCCGGCGGTATCGCTCAGGGAAGACGGGGGCGGCGTGGCACTTCCTTCTCCCGGCCGCTTCGCCCGCACTGTGGAGCGCGAAAACGTGTCCAAGGGCTCGACTCCGTCCTTGTTCTGGGCTGCGCGCTCGCCCACGCAGCCACGGGGGCCAACCATCGGAGCGCAGGTGAGTCCTGCTCCTAGCTGTGACCTTACCGGCCGAGATGGCACCCCGGCAGGGGGGTCGGGTATCAACCCGATATAGCGCCGTCTTTCGTCACAGGGATGACACGGGCGATACCCGAGGGGCCCCCACCACAGTGCGGCCCTACACCACCAGATGAATTCGAGGGATCATGGGAATGCGTGCCGTTCTTTGCCTCGCATTGTCCGCTGCTAACGTGGGCATCGCGCACGCAACCGCGCGGCTCGGAGAACTGCCCGTCGTCGGTCCGGTGGCCATCCATCAGGTCAGCGCTGATCCGGCGCGCATGCTCGACATGATCATCAATCGGCCCTCCGGCATTGGCGATGCCGTTCGCGCACTGGTTCGTTTCCCGGCCGACATCACCATCGGAACCGCGCCGCCCGAGCTCGGCGACGCGATGTTGCCGCATGGCCTGGATGCCGGTGGGGCGCCGCCGGCGTTCGGACGCGCCGTCCTGCCCTGATGCCTAGGCGGCAGGTAGGGCAGAGGAGACTCCCACCTCGGCACATCTCCCCCAGCGCGATGGCTCCGTCCTGCACCCCTTCTTTGTGGGGGGTGCGCGACACACGGCCGATCCACGCTCATCCCCGGGAGTCCGGATTCATGTTTGTGTCGCAGCTCCGTTGTCGCTTGTTTCATACAGGCCACGCCCAAGTCACAACTCGGCGGGTAGGCTCTTCTCATGGCGAACGGGCTTCCGGTCGCCAGGCGAAAGAAGAAGAGCTGCGGCCGGGGAGTAATCCGGTCCGCCGAGTAGACAAGAGCGACGAGCGAGACGACCAAGTAACAAGAAAACAAACTTACGCGTACGTTCTCCCAGCTTCCCGCTGAGAAACTATGGGGCGCACCGCTCCTCCCCGGTGCGCCCCAAGTCTTTGTCCGGCGCGCATAGACGCTCGTTCGAGCGTGGCAACCAGGTCCCCTCGAACGTGAGCCGCGGGCCCCAGGCCGTCCACATGGCATAGCGCGACGTCAATAGGATGCGCACACCACGGCCTTCAGACTCTGCGGCCAGTCTTGCGGCGGACCGAGGCCGGTCTTGCTCCAGTCATGGGCACGCATCTGGGCGGCCATCTCGCCCCGAGGCCGGGCCCCCAGCGCCTGCCTCCGTCCGTTGAGCCCTCAGCCTAGCGGATGTCCTCTGGCGTCAGCAGCAGGCCGAGGGTGCCGAGTTCGGGGGCGACGTGCTCCCACTGGTCAACGTCGAAATCGATACGGGCAACTGTGCCGGGCGAGAAGTTGCCCGCCAGGCGCTGTAGCATCTTGGGCTCGCCATGCATCGCCAGCACGACCGCAAGATCGTGGTGGGTCGGGTTGTGGCCGAAGATCGTGGCGCGCGTGTGCTTGTTGTCAAAGCCGTGGACCAGCTTCAGCAACTGTCGGGCGTCTGCCGTGTAGACGCTCCGGTCGAAGGTTGCCGCCAGGCCGGGATAGGAGAAGGCGACGTTCTCGAACGTCTCGACCGTGCGGCGCGAAGTGGAACTGAGGACGTAGCCGAGGTCCTGGCCCCCGGCCTTCAGGGCAGCGCCGACGGCGCGTGCCGCCAGGATGCCATCCTCGGTGAGGGTGCGCTCGTGGTCGTGGGGACCCTCTTTGCCGCCTTGGCTCGCCTTGGCGTGGCGAAATAGATACAATGATCGCAATAGTTTGGCCCTCGGCACGGGGCGAATGCCCACCCTGTGAGCATACACAGGTCGGGCATTGTGTCGGGAGTCTTGGGCGCGCGGCGTAAGGAGCACCATGACTACGGCAGAGGATGGCGGCGCGGCGCGCGCGGTCGCCGCGACGAACGTGGCCGATCCGGCATCGGAGGCCGTCGCCGCGCCGGCCGCTCCGCCCGGCATTGGGAAGTCCCCCGAACGGTTTCTCAACCGCGAGCTCTCGTGGCTTGCCTTCAACGAGCGCGTACTGGAAGAGGCGGGGAATTCGCGCCACCCGCTCCTCGAGCGCCTGCGCTTTCTCTCGATTTCCGCCACCAACCTCGACGAGTTCTACACCGTGCGCGTCGCCGGCCTGTGGGGCCAGGTGAAGGCGGGCGTGAAGCAGGTTTCCGATGACGGCCTGACGCCGGCCCAGCAACTGGAGCGCATCAACCAGCGCGCCAACGTCCTGATGGCGGAACAGCAGCGCACCTGGCGCATCCTGAAGGGGCTGCTCTCGGAAGCCGGGCTATCGGTGCTCGATCCGTCGGGGCTCACCGACCACGATCACGACTGGCTCGAGAGCTACTTCCTCGAGCATGTGTTTCCGCTGCTGACCCCAATCGCCGCCGACCCGGCGCATCCGTTCCCCTTCCTGCCCAACCTGGGTTTCGCGCTGGTTCTGCAACTGCGCCGCCGCGTCGATAACCAGGCACTCACGGCGATCCTCCCGTTGCCCGGCCAGGTACGGCGCTTCGTGCGCCTGCCGGGTGAGGCGATTCGCTTCCTGTCGCTGGAGAATCTCGTCGAGCTATTCCTCGATCGCCTCTTTCCCGGCTACGAGGCGGTGGGGCGCGGGTTGTTCCGCATCCTGCGCGACTCGGACATCGAAGTCGAAGAAGAAGCCGAAGACCTCGTCCGCTACTTCGAACTCGCCATCAAGCGCCGCCGCCGCGGCAACGTGATCCGCCTCAAGGTCGATGCGGCGATGCCGCAGGACCTGCGCCGGTTGGTTGCCAACGAACTCGATGTGGTCGAGGAAACCGTCACCGTCACCGACGGCATCCTGGGCTTGGGCGATACGTCCCAGCTAATCATCGACGACCGGCCGGACCTGCTCTTCGAGCCGTACAACCCGCGCTATCCGGAACGCGTGAAGGAATCCGGCGGCGACATCTTCAAGGCGATCCGGCAGAAGGACTTCATCGTCCATCATCCGTACGAGACGTTCCGCACCGTCATCGACTTCATCGCCCAGGCCGCGGCCGATCCGCACGTGGTGGCCATCAAGCAGACGCTGTACCGCATCGGCTCGCATGAATCACCGATCGTGCGCGCGCTGGTCGAAGCCGCGGAGGCCGGCAAGAGCGTTACCGCGCTGGTCGAATTGAAGGCGCGCTTCGACGAGGCGGCAAACATCAAGTGGGCGCGCGACCTCGAGCGTGCGGGCGTGCACGTCGTCTACGGCTTCGTGACGCTGAAGACGCATGCCAAGGTGTCTCTGGTGGTGCGCCAGGAGGGAGGCGCGCTCGTCAGTTACGTGCACTTTGGCACAGGCAACTATCACCCGATGACGGCGAAGATCTACACGGACCTGTCGCTGTTCAGCGCGGATCCGGCACTCGGCCGCGACGCCGCGCACGTATTCAATTACATGACCGGCACCGCGCCGCCGCCCAAGCTGGAAAAGCTGGTGACGGCGCCACGCGACTTGCGCCACACCGTGCTGCGCTTGATCGAGACGGAGATTGCGCATGCGCGGGCCGAGCGTCCGGCCGCCATCTGGGCGAAGATGAACTCGCTGGTGGATTCGCAAGTCATCGACGCGCTGTACCGCGCCAGCCAGGCCGGCGTGCAGATCGAGCTTGTGGTGCGCGGCATCTGCTGCCTGCGGCCCGGCATCCCCGGCTTCAGCGACAACATTCGCGTGAAGAGCATCGTCGGCCGCTTTCTCGAGCACGGCCGCATCGTCGCGTTCGGCGACGGCCACGGCCTGCCGCACAGCCAGGCCAAGGTGTTCATCGGCTCGGCCGACTGGATGACGCGCAACTTCGACCGTCGCGTCGAGGTGCTGGTGCCGATCGAGAATCCGACGGTGCACCGCCAGGTGCTCGACGAGATCATGATGGCGTTGCTGAAGGACCAGGCGCAGTCGTGGATCGAGGATTCGGACGGCAACTACACCCGCAAGGAAACGGAAGCCAATGCGTTCTCGGCGCACAAGTACTTCATGACGAACCCGTCTCTTTCCGGCCGCGGCAAGGCGCTGCGCCAGGTAAAAGCGAGTCCGAAGCTTGTCACTGACCACCGTTGATGCGGCGAAGCCCTCGCGGCAACCAACGGCGCCGGGCGACCGGCGCTTCGCGGTGCTCGACGTCGGCTCCAACTCGGTGCGCCTCGTGGTGTTCGAGGGCCTCGTGCGGGCACCGCTCGCCGTCTTCAACGAGAAGGTGCTGGCCCAGATGGGCCGCGGCCTGCGCGAGTCGGGCCGGCTGAATCCGGAAGGCCGCAAGCGCGCGCTGGCGGCCATCGACCGCTACGTCGCCCTCGCGCAAGTGCTGGGTGCCGGCATTCCCGAGATCGTCGCCACCGCAGCCGTACGCGATGCGGAAGACGGCGCGGAGTTCGTCGCGAACATCGAGGGCCGCACGGGCGCCGCAGTGCAGGTGCTGCGCGGCAAGGAAGAGGCACGGTTGTCGGCACTCGGCGTGGCGAGCGCCATTCCGGAGGCCGACGGCATCATGGGCGACCTCGGCGGCGGCAGCCTCGAGCTGATGCTCATCGACAGGGGCAAACCGGGCGAGGGCGTCACCTTGCCGCTGGGCGCGTTGATGCTGAGCGGCGTGGTGCGCAACCGCGCGCAGGAGATCGTGACCGCGGCACTGTCGCCGATGGAGTGGTTATGGAAGCAGACGCAGGGCCGCACGTTCTACGCGGTCGGCGGTGCATGGCGCTCGTTCGCGCGGCTCGACATGACGCGCAAGAACTACCCGCTGCATATCGTTCACCACTACCGCATGTCGGCGAGCGAAGGCATCAAGCTTGCGGAAGCGATTGCGGGCCTGTCGGAGAAGTCCGTGCAAGGCTTGCAGGGCATCGACAAGGGCCGCGCGGAGACCATGCCGCTCGCCGCCCTGGTGCTGGGGCGCGTGCTGGCGCTCTCGGGCGCCAGGGAGATCGTGTTCTCGGCCAATGGCGTGCGCGAAGGCGTCATCCAGGATCGCCTGCCGCCGCGCACGCGCGCCGGCGATCCTCTGCTTGAGGCCATCGTGCGCATGATCGGCCGCTCCGGCCGCAGCACCGGCATGGGCGAGGAGCTGCGCAAGTGGACGGATCCTCTGTTTACAGACGAAAGCCCGACGGAAGCGCGCATGCGCCACGCTGCGTGCCTTTTGTCGGACGTCGGATGGTCCGTACATCCAGACTACCGCACGGCGGAAGCCGTCACCAGCACCCTGCACGCGCCGTTCGTCGGCATCGATCATCCGGGCCGCGCCTTCGTGGCATTCACGGTGGGGGTGCGCTACGGCGATGAAGAAGCGCCGGACCGCATCGAACAGGCGCGTTCCCTGCTCAGCTCCGAGATGCAGGAGCGCGCTGAACGCCTCGGCCGCGCGCTGCGCCTTGGCCATACCATCAGCGGCGGCGCGTCCGGCGTATTGCCCGGCATGAAACTCAGCCTCAGCGGCGACACCCTGAGGTTGACCTATCCCGCCAAGTGGTCGGCTTTGATCGGCGAAAAGGTCGAAAAACGGGTCGAGTCGCTTGCCAAGG
>CAIVPW010000148.1 GCA_903907895.1 uncultured Alphaproteobacteria bacterium | reverse complement strand
TCGAGGCCGCCCGTGGGCGCCTCGCGCGCCAGCCAGGCAAAGAACTTCGCCAGCGCCGCGCCGTCGCGCACGTGCGCGGCGCGCGTGCCGTCCAGCTCCGCCTTGTTCTTGCGCGCCTTGGGCAACTGCACAGGGTCTTTCGCCCGCACCACGGTGGCCTGGGCGGTGCCCAGGCGGTCGAACACCCAGGCACTGGTCATGCCGGGGTCGGCCAGCACGCGCTTGCCCGCCAGGGCATCCAATCCGGCGCCGAATTCGGCGATGTCGCGCACCTTCACCGGGCCGCGCGCAGATGCCCCCGGCGTCGCGCCGAGGTGCTCCCACGTTGCGGGGGCGAGCTTGCGTGCGTCCACGAACCATTCGACCGCGCCGTCGGCGAACAGGATCGCGAACGACAGCGGCAGCGGGGTGTTCGGCACGTCGGCGCCGCGCACGTTGAGGATCCAGGCGATGGAATCGGTTGCGGTCAGAACCGCGGCGTCGATGCCGTCCTTCGTCAGGGCCGCGCCGATGCGCGCGCGCTTCTCGGCATGGCTTTCGCCAGCGAACTGCAGCGGGTGCGGCACGATGGGGGAAAGCGGGGCAGGCGGTTTGCCCACCCACACCGCGTCGATCGGGTTGGTGTCCATGGGCACCAGCTCGCCGCCTGCTTTCTTGGCGGCGGAGCGGAACGCCTCCAGGCGGCGCTCGGTAAAGTGCCAGGGGTCGTAGCCAAGCTTGCCGCCGGCCAGGTGTTCCGCGATCCAGTCGGTCGCCGGGTTGTCGCTGACGTGGCGATACTCGTAGAGGCCGCCATCGACCTGCTCGCGCACCTGCAGGGTGTAGCGGCCGTCTACCAGGATGGTGGCGCGGTCCTGCAGCACGATGGCCATGCCGGCGGAACCGGCAAACCCCGTGAGCCACGTCAGCCGCTGCGAGCCCAGCGCCACGTACTCGCCGAGGTACTCATCGGAGTGGGCCACCAGCATGCCGGCCAGCCCGCGCTTGCGCAGCTCCGCGCGCAACGCCGCGAGACGCTTGGCGCCTTGGGTGCGGTCGTACAACTGCTTGCGGAAGCGGATCCGCGCTTCGTCGACATGCTCGAGGAACGCCTTCAAGGTGGCGGCATCGGCCGTGGGCGCTATCAGTCGGATGGCATCGGCCGTGAAGTCTGGCCCGGCGCCCGGCTCCGGTGCGGCGGCGATCGCGTCCAACGCGGCGCGGAGGGCGGGGTCGGCGATCGATCCCTTGCGAACCGTATCCATGTGCCGAGTATATGCGCCCGCACGCCCAAGCGGGCAACCGCGCCAAGTACCGGAAGGGTCAAGAAAAATGCCCCGTCTGCTGCTCAATATCGACGTCCCGGATATCGAGGCGGCCATCCGGTTCTACACCGGTGGCCTTGGCTTCCACCTAGGCCGCCGCATCGACCCTGAGTTCGTCGAGCTGCTGGGGGCCGAGGCGCCCCTCTACCTGCTCAAGAAGGACTCGGGCACCGAGCCGTTCGCCATGGCCCCCCAGGTGCGCAGCTACGCCCCGCACTGGACGCCCGTGCACTTCGACGTCCTGGTCGACGACATCCGTGCCGCCGTCCGCCAGGCCGAAGCCGCCGGCGCCCGCCGCGAAGGCAAGGTCACCGAACACAGCTACGGCAAGCTCGCGCTGATGCGCGACCCGTGGGGCAACGGCTTCTGCCTGCTGGAGATGAACGAGCGGGGCTATGGGGCCGGTGGGGCCTAGTGCGGTGATCCGCGAGGGCTCTAACGCCGTACCAATGGGGAGGAGTATCACAATGAGTCCCGACGTTGCGGCACCGTACCTGCAGTTCCTGACGACGCTGACGCCTGACGGCATCGGCGAACTCGACCGCCACTGTGCGCCGACGGTGCGCTTCCGCGATCCGTTCCACGACACGGCCGGCATCGCGGCGTACCGGCAGGTGCTGCGCTCCATGTACGAGGCGATGGACGTCGACGAATTCACGGTAACCCCGCCCGTCTGCGCCGGGCCGGTCTGCCATTTCGAATGGACGCTGCGCTACCGCTTCCGCAGTCCGATGTTGCCGCGCGCTTCGTCCGTCATTCAGGGCGCCAGCCGCCTGCTTTTCGATGCAGACGGTTGGGTCACCGCGCACACGGACTACTGGGACGCGGGCTTGATCTACGAACGCGTCCCAGGCCTCGGACTCTTGGTTCGGGGCCTCAAGGGCCGTATTGCGAACGCTTGATTGCGGCTATCGGCGCACCAGCAGAACCTGGTGAAGGTCGATGGTGCCCGCGCGAAACCCGCCTTCGCAGTAGGCGAGGTATAGGTTCCACAGGCGGAAGAACGGCGCGTCGAAACCGTGCGCCGCAATCGTGGGCCACGCCGTCACGAACCGCTCGCGCCATTCCCGCAGTGTGCGCGCGTAGTGCAGGCCATAGGCCTGGACGCCGGCCGCCACGAGACCTGCCGTCCCCGCCGCAGCGCGAAGCCGCGGCAGGGAGGGCAGCATCCCGCCGGGGAAGATGTGCGTCTGGATGAAGTCGGGGTCGTCGCGGTAGGGCTCGAACAGCGGCTCGTCGATTGTGATGGCTTGCACGGCGAAGCGGCCGCCCTCGGTCAGCAGGCTGGCTACCTTGGCGAAATATGCCGGCCAGTAGGCTTCGCCGACCGCTTCGATCATCTCGATCGACACGGCGTGGTCGAACTTGCCATCAAGGTCGCGGTAGTCCATGCGGCGGATTTCGACGCGATCGGCCACGCCGGCGGCAAGGGCGCGCCGTGTCGCCTCATCGTGCTGCTCGCGCGACAAAGTGATCCCTGTGACGCGCAGGCCGCGCTCGGCGGCGAACAACGCAAATCCGCCCCAGCCGCAGCCGATCTCGACGATGTGCTGGCCGGGCTTGGCATCGAGCATGCCCAGAATCCGTGCGTATTTCTCGGCCTGCGCCTGGGAGAGGTTCGCATCGTCGGCGGCATAGACTCCCGACGAATACGTCATCGAGTCGTCCAGCCACGTCCGGTAGAAGGCGTTGCCGATGTCGTAGTGCGCGGCGATGTTGCGGCGGCTGCCGGGCCGCGTGTTCGCCTGCCGGAAATGCAGAAAGCGCCGCCATGCGCGCGCCATGCGATTCCCGCGGAACGGTCCGTCCATGGCCTCGCGGTTGCGGGCGCCCAATTCGATCAACCGCGCCGGGTCCTCGCTGTCCCAGTCGCCATCGATATACGAATCGGCGAACGCCGAACTGCCACCCGTCACAAGGCGGCCAAGGGCACGCCAGGAATGCAACGTGAGCTGCGCACTGGGACCTTCTGCGGCGCCCTGCAGCAGCGAGCGCCTGCCGTCGGGCCAGGTAACGTTCAGCTCGCCGCGGCGCAGGTGACGCTGGACGAGGTTGGCGAGCCACGCCCGCGGCACCAGCCGAATCGGCACGAGCAAGCGGGCGAGCGGAACAGGGAAGGTGGTGTCGAGTGTCATGGCAACCTTTGCGAAACTTGCTCGGGCATGGGCGCCCGCGGCGCGGCGGTGCGCGGGTGGGTGTAGACCTTGAGCCCCTTGAGCCACAGGCGCGCCGCTTCGACATGAATGGCGGCGATGACCTTCAGCGTCATCAGGGGATAGGCGAAGAAACAGGCGAGCAGGCTGCGATCGGATAGCGCGTGACGGCGCCCCACAAGGGCGGCGGTCAAGATGACGCCGTCGCGGTCGCCCTCCTGAATTGTCAGCGACATGTTCTCCTCGGGCCGGCGGATGCGAAACCGGTAGTGGCCCTGCAGGCTGAGAAACGGCGAGACGTGAAACCCCTTCTCGCAGTTCTGCGTCATCCCGGCGCTGCCGCTCGCCAGGACATAGACATGCTGCTCGCCGAAGGTGTTCTTCACCTCGTACAGCACGGCGTCCAGATTTCCGTCGGCCGCAAAGCAGAAGTATACCGACAACGGATTGAACACGTACCCCAGGATACGCGGGAAACTGAGCAGCAGGATCCGGTGCGCCGCGTGGCCAAGTCCGGCATCCTGCAGACGGGCCTCCACCCACGGCCGCAACGGCGAGCCATCGCGGTTGCCGTGATCACGGTCGAAGAACGCGAATAGGTTGAACCGGTTGTACGACAGCAGGCGCAAGCCGCGCGCCGTGTCCGCCAGGCGATCCACGTCGAGCAGGAGCGTGAACACGCGGTAGCGCAGCGCGTGCGCTACCGGGCGCACGCGCCGGTGCATCACGGTGCCACGGTAAATCGCGCTCATGCCGCCGCCGCCACTACGGCGGGCGTCTGCTCCTGCCACGGTGCCTGCACGCCCAGCTGCGCCGCTACCGATAGCGCGCTCACCAGGGCGTCTTCGTGGAAGCCATAGCGCTGCCAGGCGCCGCAGAACCACGTGCGCCGCACGCCCTGGATCGTGCCCAGGCGCCCCTGTGCATCGAGCGCGGCGCGATCGAAGATCGGATGTTGATAGGAGAACCGCCGCAACACCAAGTCCTCCCGCACGGGCGTCAGCGGGTTGAGCGTCACGAACAGATTG
>CAIVPW010000147.1 GCA_903907895.1 uncultured Alphaproteobacteria bacterium | reverse complement strand
GCCATTGCCGCGACGCTTTCCCGCCAGCGGACGCGGCCGGTGATCTGCTGCACGAGCAGGTCGACAATCTGCTTTGGATCGGTGACCGGCGATGCGGTGACGTTGGCGACGACCGCGGGCTTGGGCGCCTTTGGCAGCACCGTCATCAGCACCTGCTGCATCTCGGCGGCCGCCGGCTGCATCAGCGGCGAATGGAATGCGGCTGCGACCGGCAAGCGCAATGCGCGCTTGGCGCCCGCCTCTTTCGCCAGCGTCTCGGCGCGCGCGATGCACAGAGTGTTGCCCGACAGCACGACCTGACCCGGCGAATTGTCGTTGGCCACCACGCAAACGCCGCCCTCGACGCGGGCAGCCGTGCTCGCGATCTCCTCGATCTTGGCAATGTCGTCGATGCCGAGCACGGCCGTCATGGCGCCGGGGTCGCCCGGCGCGGCCTTTTGCATGGCACGGCCGCGGGCGCGCAGCAGGCGGGCCGTCTCGGCAATGGTGAAGGTGCCGGCGGCGGCCAGGGCGGCGTACTCCCCCAGGCTGTGGCCGGCGACGAACTTGGCCACCGCGGGGTCGAGCCCCGCCTCGTCCTTCAAGACCGCCAGCACCGCGAGGCTCACGGCCATCAGGGCGGGCTGGGTGATGTCGGTCTTGACGAGGTCCGCGTCGGAGCCCTCGAAGATCGTCTTGGACAGCTTCTCCGACAGGGCGTCGTCCACCTCCTGGAACACCAGGCGGGCGGCCGGGAAGTTATCGAACAGCGGCTTGCCCATGCCCGGCTTCTGGGACCCCTGGCCGGGAAACACGAGGGCGAGCTGCATGAACGTTCCTTGGGCTGGCTGAAAAGGGAGCGGCATGGATAGCGGCTGGCCGGGCAGTGTCAAGGCGACGAGGATTTGGTCGTTGCGGTGCTTGCTTCGCCAACGGTTCTGGCTATAGTCCGCCGCTTCACATACCTCCTTGCCGGTCCAAACGGGCCGGCTGTGGACCTGGGTGCGAACCCTAAGTCCCGACACAGCCATAAGGAGCCTGGCTTTGCCCTATTACGAGAACGTGTTTCTTGTGCGCCCCGACGTTTCGACCCAGCAGGTCGAAGGTCTGGCCACCCAGTTCACCGACATCATCACCGCCCAAGGCGGCAAGGTGACCAAGACCGAGAACTGGGGTCTGCGCAACCTCACCTACCGCATCAAGAAGAACCGCAAGGCACACTACGTGCTGTTCAACATCGACGCGCCGCCTGCCGCGGTGACGGAGATGGAACGCAACATGCGCCTGTCGGAAGACGTGCTGCGCACCATGACGGTGCGCGTCGACGAGCTTGAGGAAGGCCCGTCCGCCATGCTGCAGAACAAGGGCCGCGACGAGGGTGGCCGCGGCGGACGCCGCGAGCGCCGTGGCGGCCGCGACTACGACGATCGCCGCGACTTTGACGGCGGCGGCCGTGACGGTGGCTACGACCGCGGCGCGGATCGCGCTGGCGTCGAAGTCGATGAGGCCCCGGCGGTTGAGGGAGACGTAGAATGAAGAGCAGCAAGGTCGGCGTAGGCGACATGGGCGGAGGCGGCGGACGCCGCCCGTTCTTCCGTCGCCGCAAGACGTGCCCGTTCACCGGACCGAACGCGCCGAAGATCGACTACAAGGACGTGCGCTTGCTCGGCCGCTACATCTCTGAGCGCGGCAAGATCGTGCCGTCGCGCATCACTGCGGTGTCGGCCAAGAAGCAGCGTCACCTCGCCATCGCCATCAAGCGTGCGCGCTTTTTGGCCCTGCTCCCCTACGTCGCGGAGTAAGGAGAGAGCCATGGACATCATCCTGTTGGAGCGCGTCGAAAAGCTCGGACAGATGGGCGACGTCGTCAAAGTGAAGGACGGCTACGCTCGTAACTATCTCCTGCCGCAGAAGAAGGCGTTGCGCGCCACCTCTGCGAACAAGGAGACGTTCGAGGCGCAACGCGCCGCACTCGAGAAGCAGAACGCGGCCCGCCGCGGCGACGCCGAAAAGAACTCCGTTTCGATCGACGGCAAGACCGCCGTGCTGCTGCGCCAGGCCTCCGAGTCAGGTCAGCTGTACGGCTCGGTCAGCGCCCGCGACGTGGCAGATGCCGCCTCGGCGCTCGGCGTCGCGGTCGACCGCAAGCACGTCTCGCTGGATCGCGCCATCAAGAGCCTGGGTGTGTACCCGGTTCGCATCTTCCTGCACCCGGAAGTGCCGACCACCGTGCAGGTGATCGTCGCGCGTTCGGAAACGGAAGCGCAGACGGCGCGGGAACGCCTGGCGGCTGGCGGCGACGGCAATGCCGCGCTGGTGGGCGGCGGCGAAACCGAGGTCGAGGCCAAGACCTTCTTCGAAGAAGGTGCGGGCCCCGCGGCCGAGGCATCTGCCGAGGCCGCGCCAGCCGACGAGAAGCCGGCAAAGAAGAAGCGCCGCGGCATGGGCGAGTCGCAGGACTAGCGCCAGCGGACGCAATAAACGAAGTGCAAAAGGGCGGGGCCGATGGCTCCGCCCTTTTCGTTTGCGCGCGTTGGCGGCCGAGTGTTTGCGCGTCACACCGGAGAGGGGTTTCGGCGGCCGGCGCCCGCCTCTCAGGTGCAGGCCGGATACCGGCCCCTTCCCCTTGGGGGTAGTCCCAAGGCGTCACCGCAGAGTCTTTCGCGGTGGGAAGGATGACAATGTCGCGCACAGTTCCGTGGCACTCGGTCCACGAACCCGTCTACCACAACAACACTCTTTGTTCCGGGGGCCGCGCCGCAAACATCGCGGGCTCCCGCGATGGCAGCAACGGCAAGCGCATCTGCTCCGAATGCGAGCAGCTGAACCTCATCAGCAGTGGGTCCGCGTCGACCCCGACGGAGTTCGCGCGCCGGCCCGCCTAGCGCGGTCGGCGAATCGCCGGACGCGAGAATGGCTGCACGTTGGCTGCGCGGACGTTTGCCGCGCGCAGTCGCGCCATGCGCACCGCCGCACCGCGCCGCACCGGCATTGCCAGCACCAGGAACATCGCGACGCCCGCGCCGGCCGTCACCGTCATCGCCATCAGCAGAAGCCAAAGGTTCACGAGAGCCTCCGAAGCAAACCCGGGCGGATGGTCGGCGGCGAGCCGGCTGCGCGCCATCCGGTGGAGCCCCGAGAAGCGGGCGCGCGGCACCCTCGGAGCGGCGCGAAGGCCCCTGGCGCGCGACTACATCACAGCGAGCGCCCACAAGCGGCCCTCGCAACCGAGCGCCGCCGCTTGAGGCCGTTCCGACGCGGGCCTCAGGTGTTTCCCCCTTGTGACCGCTGTCATGCGCCCCCCCCTGCCCGCGCGCGCAAGATGCCGCGCCGTCCGCTCGGACTCTGCGCGGCACGCTGACCCACACGGCTGCTGCGGTCCGAGCGGGCGACACGTTCTGCATGCTGCGCGCTGACGCGGCCGGAACAAGAACGCGGGGCGACACCATCCACAGGGCTCGCGCTCCAGCACACACTGCACTGCGCGCTCCGGCGTACGTGCTCCCCGTTTCTCACAGGATGTGGATAGTTCTTGTCCCGCGGTATAACTGCCGCGCACAAACTTCGCTGTGGTACGGCCAGCACCCGCGCTGCTACCACACTCTTCGTGGAACGGGGCACAGCCAATCTCATTCCGTTCGGGCCGCAGGGCTCGAACCCCACGGGACAAGCCGGGTTCCGCGAGCAGCCGCACAATCTGGAGGCGGAACAGGCGCTGCTGGGCGCCATCCTCGTCAACAACGAGGCGATGCATAAGGTCGCCGGCTTCCTGACCGCCGAGCACTTCCACGAGCCCATCCACGGCAAGATTTTCGAGCACGCCATGACCGTGATCGAGCGCGGGCAGCACGCCACGCCGGTCACGCTCAAGACATACTTCGAGCGCGACGAGGCGCTGTCGGAGGTCGGCGGCGCCACCTACCTCATCAAGCTCGCCGGCTCCGCCGTCGGCATCATCAACGCCGAGGATTACGGCCGCGCCATCTACGAGTGCTTCCTGCGCCGCCAGCTGATCAGCATCGGCGAAGACATGGTCAACACGGCGTACGACGCCAAGGTCGACGCACCGCCGGTGCACCAGATCGAGACGGCCGAACAGCACCTGTTCCGCCTCGCCGAACAGGGCCGCCCCGAGGGCGGCTTCAAGCCGTTCCGCGACACCCTGACCAAGGCCATCGAGGCAATCGAGAGCGCCTTCAAGTCGGATGCACGCCTGGTTGGCGTGTCCACCGGCCTCGTCGACCTCGACAAGATGCTGGGCGGCATGCACCGCTCGGACCTGATCGTGCTCGCCGGACGCCCGTCGATGGGCAAAACGGCGCTCGCCACCAACCTCGCCTACTACGCCGCCAAGGTGAAAGCCCAGGTCGAGGCGGGCGAGCCCGACGCGGTCGGCGGTGCGGCGGTCGGGTTCTTCTCGCTCGAAATGTCCGCCGAGCAGCTGGCGGCACGTATCCTGGCCGAAGCCACCGGGATCGATTCGGAGAAGCTGCGCCGCGGCAAGCTCACCAACGACGACTTTCTCAGCGTAGTACGCGCTACCGAGGAGCTTGGTCGCCTACCGTTCTTCATCGACGACACGCCGGCGCTGTCTATCGCGGCCCTGCGTACGCGCGCGCGCCGGCTGAAACGCCAGCACGGGCTCGGTCTAGTGGTGATCGACTATCTCCAGCTCATTCGTCCGGTGGGCGGCCGCTCCTCCCCCGACCACCGCGTGCAGGAGATCTCCGAGATCACGCAGAGTCTCAAGGCTCTGGCCAAGGAACTGGACGTGCCCGTGCTGGTGCTTTCCCAGCTGAGCCGTGCCCCGGAGCAGCGTGACGACAAGCGTCCGCTGCTGTCGGATCTGCGTGAATCGGGCTCGATCGAGCAGGACGCCGACGTGGTGATGTTCATCTACCGCGACGAGTACTACCTCGCCCGCCAGGAGCCGCGCCTCGACACGCCCGAGCACGAGAAGTGGCAGCAGGACATGGAGTCGGTACACAACGTCGCCGAAGTCATAATCGGCAAGCAGCGCCACGGCCCGGTAGGCAAGGTGGAGCTGCAGTTCCAGCCCGAGTTCACCAAGTTCTCGAACCTGGAACGCGAAGGCCGCGCCAGCCGCGGACAGGGCGACTTTTAAACCCCGCGTCTGCCGCCGCAGACGCGGGGCGTCGTCAAAAGGCCGTCACCGTCACGGTGATACTGTCGGCGTAGTTGCCCGCCAGAGCGGTGTTGACGGCGCCGATGATCACCTTCACGTCGAACGCCACCCCTTGTGCGGCGGTCACGCCGGACACGCGCGCCACCTGGACCTGGGTGGCCGGGGTGAGGTTCACGTTCACGCCGTTCACCTGCGCCGTGTAGGCAACGCTTGAATTCAGCGTCGTATGTCGCAGAACCGACCGGTTGGTCGACTGCAGGAACAGGGTGTACCCCTCGTTGGTGCGCACACGCACCGTCGCCGACTTGGTCTCGGCTGCCTCCAGGGTGCCGAAGTTCATCTCGTGCGAATGCATGGTGTTGTCGAACGCGGTCGTGCAGGCGACACACACCTGCGTCGAAGCCAACACCCCCGCACGGAACGTGAGCGTGACCGAATCGCGCTGGGTGTAGCTCGCCAACGTTCCCTCGTAGAGGCGCACGGTGATGCTGTCGGTGTAGCTGTTGGTCGATGGGACCGCCACCTGCAGTGCCGGGATCACGACGTAGTAGGACTTGTCGTGGGTGGCCAGCGCCGTCGAGGTGAAGCTGCCGGTGATGACCTCTCCGGTCAGCGCCCCCGGCACCGCCTTCAGGATGCTGTTCTTCGCGGGAGAGTCGTAGATCTGGTACTGCAACAGGTTCGAACCATTGGCAAACCGGCGCGTATACGTGCCCGCGTTGCCGGTGGAGAACGTCACGAAGTAGCTACAGGTTGCCTGGCCGTTCGGGTGGCGCACCTGAAAGGTGAAGGAGGCCGCAGTATCGGTCGCCGTGAACGGCGAATAGCGCTGCGAGCTCGTGAACGTCGCGGCCGTCACGTTGCGCAAGGTAATGCTGCAGGCCGCGAGCGCACTCTCGGCCATGCCGCATGTCGCCGCGGCCAGAGCCGCCAAGCCAAGAAGTAGACGCTTCATCGTGTTGCCACCACTGTTTTGCCGGGCAGCACCAGGCCGCCGGCGTCGTACTGACCTACCGCGTCGTCGGGAATGCGAAGCTCGATCGATTGGCTCGCGTTCGATAGGAATTCGATTCGATACCGCCCCGGCCGCAGCCCTTCGATGGCGATGCGGCCGACGCGATTGGTAAAGAGAAGCGCCGGTTCGAAATCCGGATCGTCGAGAGAGACGATGCGCCCAGCCTGCAGTGAGAGCGGCGTGCCATCGACGTCGCCGATGGTTGCCAACAGGAAGACTGTCGCGCCCGTGCCGACCGTTACGCGGGTGCCGCGCTTGTAGGTGGGGGCCATGTCGAAGGCGCCGCGGCCTACGTTCAGCCCGATCGGCAGTTCGCGCGCATCGACCGTGGCACGCGCCTGGCGGTATGGCACCAGCGACGGCAGCACCGCCGGGCCGAAGTCGTCCATCGTAGCCTGGTATTTGCCGACGCCGATCGGATTCACGCCGAGGTCGTAGTCGCGGAGGGACGGATGCGGCGTCAGGATGGCGAACGACTCCCCTATCCTGCGGCTCAGGCCCCAGAACGCCAGTGTTTCGGTCACACGCCCGCTGATTTGTCGCAGCGCGGCACGGGTTGGTTTACCGTACGCACCCGCGCCGGACCCCCCGCTCCGAGACCGCCCCCGCCCGTAGTGACCACAGCAACGCTTACCATCGACCTCG
>CAIVPW010000146.1 GCA_903907895.1 uncultured Alphaproteobacteria bacterium | reverse complement strand
GCCTCCAGGGTGCCGAAGTTCATCTCGTGCGAATGCATGGTGTTGTCGAACGCGGTCGTGCAGGCGACACACACCTGCGTCGAAGCCAACACCCCCGCACGGAACGTGAGCGTGACCGAGTCGCGCTGGGTGTAGCTCGCCAACGTTCCCTCGTAGAGGCGCACGGTGATGCTGTCGGTGTAGCCGCTGGTGGAGGGGACCACCACCTGCAGCGCCGGAATGACGACGTAATAGGACTTGTTGTGGGTAACCAAGGCGGTCGACGTAAAGCTGTCGGCGATCACCTCACCGGTCAGCGCGCCCGGCACCGCCTTCAGGATGCTGTTCTTCGCAGGCGAGTCGTAGATCTGGTACTGCAGCAGGTTCGAACCGTTGGCAAACCGGCGCGTATAGGTGCCCGCGTTGCCGGTCGAGAACGTCACGAAGTAGCTACAGGTTGCCTGGCCGTTCGGGTGGCGCACCTGAAAGGTGAAGGAAGCCGCAGTATCGGTCGCCGTGAACGGCGAATAGCTCTGCGAACTCGTGAACGTCGCAGCCGTCACGTTGCGCAAGGTAATGCTGCAGGCCGCGAGCGCGCTCTCGGCCATGCCGCATGTCGCCGCGGCCAGAGCCGCCAAGCCAAGAAGTAGACGCTTCATCGTGTTGCCACCACTGTTTTGCCGGGCAGCACCAGGCCGCCGGCGTCGTACTGACCTGCCGCGTCGTCGGGAATGCGAAGCTCGATCGATTGGCTCGCGTTCGAAAGGAATTCGATTCGATACCGTCCCGGCCGCAGCCCTTCTATCGCGATGCGGCCGACGCGATTCGTAAAGAGCAGCGCCGGTTCGAAATCCGGGTCGTCGAGAGAGATAATGCGCCCGGCCTGCAGCGAGAGCGGCGTTCCGTCGACGTCGCCGATGGTGGCCAACAGGAATACCGTCGCGCCCGTGCCGACCGTTACGCGGGTGCCGCGCTTGTAGGTGGGGGCCATGTCGAAGGCGCCGCGGCCTACGTTCAGCCCGATCGGCAGTTCGCGCGCATCGACGGTGGCACGCGCCTGGCGGTATGGCACCAGCGAAGGCAGCACCGCCGGGCCGAAGTCGTCCATCGTAGCCTGGTATTTGCCGACGCCGATCGGATTCACGCCGAGGTCGTAGTCGCGGAGGGACGCATGCGGCGTCAGGATGGCGAACGACTCCCCTATCCTGCGGCTCAGGCCCCAGGCGCCGTCGGCGTACGCCACGGCGCCGCTGAGACGAAGGGCAGCAGACGACGAAGACTCCACTCCCGTCACGCGCGGCTCGGACCTGCTGAGCGCAAGTCCCACGGCGCTGCGGGAGGCTGCGTACTGCAGATCGACGTTGGCGGTGTCCGTCTGGCGCGAGTGTTCGACAGCGGCGAAGCCGCCGATGCCCCGCGTGTCGTCCTGCTCTATGAAGCGCCAGTCGGCGCGGGTCGATGCCGACGCCGTGTCGCGGCTGATGGCGTACACGCCATCGCCGCCGCCCGGCTTGATGGAAAACGAGATGAAGGCGCCTTGGCTTCGCTGGCCCTCGACGCTGATCTCGTCGCGCACGAGCACCGTCAGCGACGCATCCCGGCTCAGGTTGCGCTGAACCTGGAAGGTGGTGGAGACGGTTTCGCGCCGGTCATCGCGGCCGATCTGGTAATCGACGCCGATACCCAAACCGAAATCGAACAGGCGCTGCGAGTAGCGCGCACCGATGTTCCACTCGACCGGATTGCTGAGGTCGGGCGCACCGACGGCTGCGAACGTGGGACTGATGTAGCCAATCGAGCCCACCCACACCCGCCCGGCGGTGTTGCTGGGGCGTCCGTCCCGGTACTCGTATTGTGTGCGTACGGAGAATCCGGTCCGGTCGCGGCCGTCGGTGCGCTCCGCCATCGTTACCGCAGCGTCGGTGCGCACCAGGCCGATGGGTGTCGCCGCCAGGACGCCGGCGCCCGTCATGGCGACCTTCTCGTCGGCCTGAAAGTTCGCCTCGAGCATCAGCGCCTCGGTGAGGCCAAGGCGGTGAAACAACGAAACCTGGGCCTGCGATGTGTCGTAGCGGATCTCGCCGTCCTGCAATCGCGAGGGAAACCCGATGGCATAGACGTATTCGGCCTCGCCCGGATTGAGCAGGCCGCCGTCGAACGTGAAAGGGAACTCGATGACGCGGCGCGCGCCAGAATCCCCGGTGATCACGATTCTTAGATCGTTGATACCGCCGATGAACGGAAACGAGCTTGCGTTGTAGGGGCCGGGCGGCAGGCGCATGGTGCGCAGCGTGCGGTCGTTGACGAGGAACTCGACCGTCGAGGGTTCGTCGAGAAAGAAGCCCGCCTGGCCCGACGGACGCGACATACGGTACGGCTGCAACGCCGATTCCTTGGCGATGGCGATTCCGCCCATCGGGGCCGAGGTCTGGAAGCCGCGCGTGCGGTAGGAGAGATCACCGAGTTGGAATCGCAGCTCGCGGTCCGGAAAGTCGCGCACGATGCGCGTTTCCGAGCGCGTCACCGCCGGCTTGCCGAGTTCGCGGATGGAGCCCGCGCCTTCGAGCGCCCACCCCTCGTAGTTCAACGCACCATCGAGGCTCAGGATAAGCGGCTGCGTCTTGCCCTTGGTGCCGTCGTCTTCGTACTCCAGCCCGGTCCGGTAGTTGAGGAAGCCGCTCAGCCGGGCCGGCGGCACCGCCGTTCCCATACCCGCCGGCGGTGTCTCACTGCGCAGGCGCAGCTGGGTAGTGGCCCGCGCATCGGGCGGAATGCGCAGCAGCAGCTCGAGTTCGGCTAGATCGAACTCGGCATCGACGCCGATGGCGTGCAGGTCTTCAAGCGTCAGGTTGCCTTGTGGATCGACGCGACGTTCGAGTTCCTGGCGCCGGTCGTCCGTGAGCGCAGGACCAATCTCCGCCAGCAGCGTCTCCGCCTTCGCATGGACGTTGTTCTCGGCCAGCTCGATCAGGACATCGATCTGGTCACGGCCGATATTGTCCACCACCAGCGGGACAGTGAGCGGAACCTGCATGGCCGCCGCGCGCGCAACGGGTTGCGCGGCCGCGAGGGTGCCGAACGCAAAAAGCGCGGCCGCCGTCACCAGGAACAGGGCCGCGAGGCGCGGGAGTGATCGAAGCACTACCGCGGCGCAGAATTACCGCACGTAGCTCGTTCGCAGCGTGGCGGTCACGCCCTGCGGATTCAGCCCCTCTGGCCATGCCAGGAGGAAATCGCGCTTGTTGCCGGCGAGGATGTTCGGCGACGCCATCGGACCTAGGTCCTCGCCGCGCAGTTCCTTCGTCACCGGGCGGCCATCGGCGCCGGTACCGGCCACCGTGAGCACCGCCTGGTCGAGGAGGCCGTGCGCCGTGCCGCTATTGCGGAGCGATACGGCCATTCTCGGACCATCGGGAGTGTCGACACGTGCGGCCGAGGCGACCGCCACATTGGGGGCGGCGTTCGGCGGAGTGATGTAAATGGCGCCCTCATATCGCATCAGGATCTCGAGGCGTCCGCCGGTCTGGCCGCGGTCCACCAGGGCGACCGGGAGCTGTTCGGCGATAACGCGGTAGGTGAGTTCCGTTGCAGGCGTGCGCGTGCCGAGCCAACGAACCTGGATCAGCTGCGACTTTCCGGCAGGAATTGCGACTTGGGGCGGGAATACGAGAAAGTCGGCGTCGGCCGGCGTGAGCGTCTCGGTGCCGTCCGGCGCCACCTCTCGTTTCACGACGAAGATCTGGATCGCGACGGCTTCGTTCGCCTCGTTATTGAGAGCGAAGGTCTGGGTCGCGTCCGCACCAACGGGAGCGAATTGCTGCGACATCGGCAGCAGCTGGAAGGCGGAACTCGGTTCCGCCCCCAGCGCTACCGAGGCGCACGAGGACCGCGCGCCTACAACCTTATGGAGCGCGAACCACCAAGGTGTAGGTCTCGTCGAGCGGCGCCGTGAGGTCGCCGTTGTTGAAGGCGCGCATGGCGATGAGGAGCTCGCCGGAGCGGCCCTGGCCGTTGCCGTTGCCGTTGCTCGCCAGCATGCCGTTCAGGAGGGCGACACCGTTGTTGAACTCAACGGGGGCGCCGTCGAAGGTCATCGTCGCGCCCGGGGCCATCATCGTCGCGCCCTGGTCGGCGAGGAGCAGCAACTGGAACACGCTGTTGCTGTTGCCGGTAATCGTCACTGCGGCCGGTGCGGCGGCAGTTGTCACCGGCAGGCCGATGGGTCCGTTGACCGACAGCGTGACGCCGGCCGTAGGCGGGACATAGCCACGCAACGTGAGGGACGCACGGTCGGCCGCCGCCGCAGGCCCAGCGGCCAGCAACGTCAACGCAACCCCGACAATTCCCCGACGAAGGTACAAACTATCCCCCTGGACCGTCGCACTATAGCCAGCGGAGGGCCAAACGCCAGTGTTTCGGTCACACGCCCGCTGATTTGTCGCAGCGCGGCACGGGTTGGTTTACCGTACGCACCCGCGCCGGACCCCCCGCTCCGAGACCGCCCCCGCCCGTAGTGACCACAGCAACGCTTACCATCGACCTCG
>CAIVPW010000145.1 GCA_903907895.1 uncultured Alphaproteobacteria bacterium | reverse complement strand
GAACGGGTCATCCAGCTCGACCAGCATCTTGTCGGCGTTGGTCACGAAGTACGGCGACAGGTAGCCGCGATCGAACTGCATGCCCTCGACGACGTCGAGCTCGGTCTCGAGGCCTTTGGCCTCCTCGACCGTGATCACGCCTTCCTTGCCGACCTTCGCCATCGCTTCCGCGATGAACTTGCCGATCTCGACTTCGCCGTTGGCCGAGATGGTGCCGATCTGGGCGATCTCGTCGTTCGACTTCACCGGCTTGGAACGCTTCTTCACGTCCTCGATGACTGCCAGCACGGCGGTGTCGATGCCGCGCTTCAGGTCCATCGGGTTCATGCCGGCCGCGACCGACTTCAGGCCTTCGCGCACGATAGCCTGGGCCAGAACGGTGGCGGTGGTGGTGCCGTCGCCCGCCTCGTCGGAGGTGCGGGACGCAACCTCGCGCAGCATCTGCGCGCCCATGTTCTCGAACTTGTCGGACAGCTCGATCTCCTTAGCGACGGAGACGCCGTCCTTGGTGATGCGCGGTGCGCCGAACGACTTCTCGATCACGACGTTGCGGCCCTTGGGGCCGAGCGTCACGCGCACTGCATTGGCGAGCGCGTCGACGCCCCGCAGAAGACGCTCGCGAGCATCCTGACTGAATTTAAGGTCCTTGGCGGCCATGCGTGGTGATTCCCTTACTCAATGATTCCCATGATGTCGGACTCTTTCATGATGAGCAGGTCCTCACCTTCGACCCGCACCTCAGAACCCGACCACTTGCCGAACAGAATCTTGTCGCCCTTCTTCACGTCGAGCGGGACGATCTTGCCGTCCTCACCGCGCGCACCCGGACCGGCCGCAAGGACTTTGCCCTGGCTCGGCTTTTCCTTGGCGGTGTCGGGGATGATGATGCCGCCGGCGGTCTTGGTCTCTTCCTCGAGACGGCGTACGAGCACGCGATCGTGCAGAGGCCGGATCTTCATTGCCACGTGAGGTGTCTCCTCGCCCTGGGTTGGGCTTTCCTGCGGTTGACGCCCCCGGAATGCGCCGAAAACCGCTCGGAAGCAGGATTCCTGGCGGCGGGCCGGCACAGACGGGGCCTTAGCACTCCCTTTTAGAGAGTGCCAACTGATATAGGGATAGCGCTTCGGGGTGTCAACGGAGGGGTGCCGCTGCCCTACGCCCTGGCTTACGGTCGCCCCCCCATGCTGCCCTCTCTCCCGCAAGCAGTCCTCTTCGATCTCGGTGGCGTCGTGGTCGATTGGGACCCTGCGCGCCTATACCGCAAGGTCTTCGCCGGCGACGAGGCCAAAGTGCAGTGGTTCCTGAGCAGCATCTGCACGGACGCCTGGAACACCCAGCAGGACGCCGGCCGGCCTCTGGCCGATGCGACGGAACTCTTGGTGCGGGAGCATCCGCAGTGGGAAGACGAGATCCGGGCCTTCTACGAGCGCTGGACCGAGATGATCACGGGGACGGTGGCCGGCACGCCGGAACTCCTGCGCGACCTGCACGCCCAGGGGGTACCGCTGTTCGCGCTGTCGAACTGGAGCGCAGAGACGTTTCCGCGCGTGCAGCACGACTTCCCCGAACTTGGGCTGTTCAACCGCGTGTTCCTTTCGGGAAACCTCCGCGTCGCCAAGCCGGACCCCGAGTTCTACCGCGCGGTGCTCGCCGAGATCGGTCTGCCATTGGCGCGGCTCGTGTTTATCGACGATGACCCCGCCAACGTGGCAGGCGCGATCGCCTTCGGCTTGCCCGCGATTCGGTTCCACTCGGCGGCACAGGTACGGCAGCACCTGCGCACCATGGGCTTGCCGTGCTGACGGGCTAACTCGCTAGGACGCGAACCAGCGGTACGCGCAGCCGCGCGGGCCTCAGATTGCCGCGGCGGCGCGGCGCAGCGTGGCCGCCGCGTCGGCCGAAACGACGTCGCCATGACACGGCACCAGTCGCGCAAGACCTGGCAACTCTGCCAACCGCTCCAGGTCGCGGCGCAACGCTGGCTTGTCGCACGCGCGTGAACAGCAGCTTGAACATCCACGGCACCTTTGGGCCGGCGAACTGCATTAAGCGGAACAGTAGCGGCATGCCTTCCTTACGGTTGTTCTGAAATGCATCGCAGAACACGAGGCTGGTGCGCGCGCCGTTGCCACTCGCGACGACGGCCACCGGTTCGTCAAACCGCGTGCCGGCGATCGACGTGACGCTGACGGCGGAGTCCGGCGGAATGTCTTCGAGCGCCCCGTGCACGTCGAACTTCGCGCGCATCTTCTCCACGTTGGACTTGGGGCCGAACACCTTGAGGCCGAGGCGCTGCGCAAACGGGTGCGCGTCGATACCGTGGTTGTCATGCGCAATCACCAGGTACGCCGGTTTACCCCAGTTGGTGACCTCGCGCAGCGCTGCGTCGTCGAGCGGCACCGCGTGATAGAACAACAGCGTACCGTCCGAGCGCTTCACGATCGCCATGCGGCGCATGACGGGCAAACCGGGCACCTTGCCCTCCACGACCCACAAGTTGTCGTCGAGCTTCTCAATCGGCCGGTGGTTGGTGACGGTCCAGGGACGTTCGCGGTGCTTCGACATGTGTGCCTCCGCTGAGCACGATAGCATGGCGGGCCCTAGTCGCAGGTTTTGAACCCCGACTGGGTGCAGACCCGCGCACGTTCCTGCGCCTCGGCGAGTTTCGCCGGCGACAACTGCGTTGCGGCTAGATCGCGGTTTGCGGCTGCTGTGCGCGCTTCGATGCCGCTGGAGGTCACCGCTGCAACGCTGTACCAGACGTACGCAAGCAGCGGGTCAGCCACTGCGCCGCGTCCGGTGGCAAAGGCGCGTCCCAGCCAAGCCTGGGCGTTGGGCGCGCCCTGGGCGGCCGCCCGGCGATACCATTCCGTGGCCTGCCGCAGGTCCTGCGCCACGCCGCGGCCGCTGTCGTACATCGCCGCGAGATTTTGTTGGGCCCCGACGTGACCCTGTTCGGCTGCGCGGCGGTACCACGCCGCGGCCTCCGCGAGATCTACCTCGCTGCCCGTGCCGAGGGTGAAGAAGTCGCCGGCCTTTACTTGCGCGGGGATGTGGCCCTGCTCGGCCGCCTGCAGATACCACTGCAGCGCCCGAGCATGATTCTGTTCCGTGCCTTCTCCGTAGTCATACCCGAGACCCATGCGGTACCAGGCCTCGGGATCGTTGCCGTTGCTGGCGGCAGCGAGCGTCAACACCCCCAGCACGAGCAGCAGC
The DNA here is from genome assembly GCA_903907895.1 of uncultured Alphaproteobacteria bacterium. GTDB lineage: Bacteria > Pseudomonadota > Alphaproteobacteria > UBA2966 > CAIVPW01 > CAIVPW01. The sequence continues at coordinate 11,571 of CAIVPW010000145.1, read as the reverse complement.
CAGCGCACGGCTACTCCGCGGCGAGTTTGGTGCGTTTGCGGAGACGGCCGACGTCGGCGGGGCTTAGCCCCACCTTAATGTGCGCGACGTCCTCTTCGTCGAGGCGTTCCTGCACGACACCCTTTTCGTAGATCCAGGCGATGGTGGCGCCGTCGGCGAGCGGCACGTCCACGTCGATGACTTCGCGCGTGGAGCCAAGGCGCTCCTCGATCGCTTTGCGCAGTCCGTCCAGGTTCTCGCCGGTGACGGCCGAAACCGCGATCTGGTTGGGGTCGCGCGCGACGACGTTGTCGAGGTGCTGGCGCGCGTCTGGCTCCAACAGGTCGATCTTGTTCAGGACCTCGAGCGCGCGGTGCTGATGTTCCGTGCTGACGCCGAGGTCGCTGAGCACACCGAGCACGTCTTCACGCTGTGCGTCGCTGTCGGGATGTGCAACGTCGCGCACATGCAGGATCAAGTCCGCCTGCAGCACTTCTTCTAGGGTCGCACGAAACGCCGCCACCAGTTCCGTCGGCAGGTCGGCGATGAAGCCGACTGTGTCCGACAGGATCGCCTTCCGCCCGCTCGGCAAGTCGATCGCGCGCATGGTCGGGTCCAGCGTGGCGAACAGCATGTTCGCTGCGAACACCTCGGACTGGGTGAGCCGGTTGAAGAGCGTGGATTTGCCGGCGTTGGTGTAGCCAACCAGCGCCACCACGGGCCACGGTACCCGCGCGCGATTCTCGCGGTGCAGGCCGCGCGTCTTCTTGGTGCTGTCCAGATCGCGCTTAATGCGTTTGATACGGTCATCGATGTGCCGGCGGTCCGCTTCGATCTGCGTTTCGCCGGGCCCGCCCAGGAAGCCGAAGCCGCCGCGCTGGCGCTCCAAATGGGTCCACGACCGTACCAGACGTCCGCGCTGGTATTGCAGCGAAGCGAGTTCCACCTGCAGTGCGCCTTCGCGGGTGCGCGCTCGTTCGCCGAAAATTTCGAGGATCAGCCCGGTGCGGTCGATCACCTTGCAGTTGAGCGCCTTCTCCAAGTTGCGCTGCTGCACGCCGGTGAGAGGCCCATCGAAGATGCACACGTCGATGCGTTCCTCAGCGACGAGCCCCGTCATGGTGGTGACGCGGCCTTCGCCCAGGAACGTCTTCGGATGAATATTGTGGGCTGGGACGACTTCCGCCTGCCGCACATCAAGATCGATGGCCTGAGCCAGGCCCACCGCTTCGGCTAGTGACGCCTCGGCTGTGCGCCGCGGTGCGTCGGTTCCGCGCCCTGCGTATAGTCGCGGATGGACAACGTACGCGCGCTGCCGTTCGCCGTGCGGACGCTCGGCGGGCGGGGCGGCGTTGGTCAGATCAGGGGCCTTCGTGCTCGACGGCATCGCCCTCGGTTTCAAACAGTTGCACGGCTTGGCTCGGCATAACGGTCGAGATTGCGTGCTTGTAGACCAGCTGGGAGTGTCCCTCCCGGCGCAGCAACATGGAGAAATTGTCGAACCACGTAATGACGCCCTGCAGCTTCACGCCGTTGACGAGAAACACAGTCACCGGAAGCTTGTTCTTGCGTACGTGGTTTAGAAAGACATCCTGGAGGTTCTGGGACTTCTCGGCCATCGGCGCCTCCCCATTGTTTCTTGCTTCTTAGTTGGCGGGCCTCCCAGCGCGCACGGGAACTACCGTTCCATGCCCAATCTATGCACTTACGGCGAAGTTTTTCTAGCGCCACGCCCAGGGTATCCCTGGAATCGCTTGATTTGACCGGCAATCGCCCGGGTCAGGCGGTAAATGCCCCCAGTTCGGCCGACACACGGGCCTCGTACAGCGGGCGCAGCCGCTGGTAGATGGGTCCGGGCACACCGCTGCCGACTGGTTTCCCGTCGATCGCCACAACCGGGAGAACGAATGCTGTTGTGCTGGTGACCATCGCCTCGCGAGCGTGCAACGCTTCGTCCAAGCTGAACGCCCGCTCGACCACGTCGAGCTTGTTCTGCCGTGCCGCGTCCAGGATGGCGGCGCGCGTGATGCCTCCGAGCAACTCGTTGCCGAGCGTACGGGTCACCAGCTTGCCCTTGGCATCGACGATCCAGGCGTTCGACGCGCTGCCTTCGGTTACGTCGCCCGCCTTGTCGATCAGCCACGCCTCGTAAACACCGGCAACGGTCGCTGCCTGGCGCGCCAGGATGTTGGGCAGCAACGAGATCGACTTGATGTCGCACCGCCCCCAGCGGATGTCGGGTGCCGTGATCACCTTGACGCCATTGTTGATGTACGCCTCGGATGGCGGCGGAAAATGCCGCGCAGTGACCACAATCGCCGGGTGCGTGTCCTTCGGAAACGGGTGCGCGCGCTTGGCGACCCCGCGCGTGACCTGGATGTAGACGATGCCGGTTTGCACGCGGTTGCGTCGCACCGTCTCGCCCACCACGACCCGGAGCGCCGAGCGCGGCATCGGGGCAGCGATCTGCAATTCGCGCAGGGACCGGTCCAGGCGGTCGAAGTGCGGATCGAGGTCGATGCAGCGGCCGTTGCTCACGGCAATCACTTCGTACACGCCGTCGGCAAATTGATAGCCACGGTCGTCCACATGCACCGCCGCTTCGCGGTGCCGAACGTACTGGCCATTGACGTAGGAAATGCGGGACAAGGCGGGCTTCTAACCTACTGTGGCAGCCCCTGGCCGGTGCGCTCGTTGGTCACGCCGAGCGCCTTGAGCTTGCGGTGCAGCGCAGAGCGCTCCATGCCGACGAAGCTGGCGGTGCGCGAGACGTTGCCACCGAAGCGGGTGATCTGAGCCGTCAGGTACTCGCGCTCGAATACCTCACGCGCCTCACGCAGTGCCAGCGACATGATGTCCTCGCCGCCCGACGGCAGCACGGTCGCGATGGTCCCAGCGCCCAGCTCGGCCGGCAGCATAGACGCCTGGATCACGGCGGCGTCCGACGGCGCCATGATCAGCATGCGCTCGATGAGGTTGCGCAACTCGCGGACGTTGCCGGGCCAGTCGTAGGCCTGCAGGATCGCCATCGCGTCCGCATCGATCTCGCGCGGCGGCAGACCGGTGCTCTCCGCCGTCCGGCGCATGAAGTGGCGGGTCAGCACCGGGATGTCCTCGCGCCGGTCCCGCAGCGCCGGCACGCGGATCGGGACCACGTTGAGGCGATGGAACAGGTCCTCGCGGAAGCGGCCCGCGACGATCTCGTCCTGCAGGTCGCGCGACGAGGCGCTGATGACACGCACATCCACCTGGATCTTCGTCGTACCGCCGACGCGCTCGAAGGTCTGGTCCTGCAGCACGCGCAGAATCTTGGCCTGCGTCTCCAGCGGCATGTCGGCGACATGGTCCAGGAATAGCGTGCCGCTGTGCGCCTGCTCGAACGTGCCAACCTTGCGCGGCGCTCCGCTCGGCCCTTCTTCGGTGCCAAACAGTTCCATCTCCATGCGCTCCGGCGCCATCGCGGCGGCGTTCACCACCACGAACGGGCCTTCGGCGCGCTTCGATTGAGCGTGCACCATGCGGGCGACGACTTCCTTACCGGAGCCGGGCGGACCGCTGATGAGCACCCTGCTGCCAGTCGGAGCCACCTTGTCCACGGCGTTGCGCAGGTTGGTGACGGCGGGCGAACTGCCGATCAGCTCTGTCTCGGGGCCGCCGCGCAGGCGCAGCTCGCGGTTTTCGCGCCGCAGCCGCGCAGCTTCGATGCCGCGGCGCACCATGGTCAGCAGGCGGTCCGACTGGAACGGCTTTTCGACGTAGTCGTAGGCGCCGGCCTTGATGGCGGCGACAGCGGTTTCGATGTTGCCGTGGCCCGAGATCATGATCACCGGCAGATCGGGATCGTCGGCCAACACCCGCTCCAGCACCTTAAATCCGTCGATGCTGCTGCCGTTCAGCCAGATGTCGAGCACCAGCAACGACGGCATGCGCGCGCGCACCTGATCCAGGGCCGCTTCCGCTGAGGGGGCCGACCGTGCGGCATAGCCCTCGTCTTGCAGGATGCCCGCGACGAGATCGCGAATATCCGCTTCGTCGTCAACGATCAGGATGTCATGCGCCATAGGCTCTCACGACGTTAGTGGCTTCCGCCGGTTCATCCTCGGATACCTCGCGGCGCGCCTCGGCCGGAGTGTCGGTCGGGAAGAATAGGCCCACGCATGCACCACCTTCCGTACGGTCGTCCAGCACCAGGCGCCCGCCGTGATCGTCCATCACCTTTGCGACAATGGCCAGGCCAAGACCGGTGCCCTTGGCACGGGTAGTGAAATACGGTTCGGTCAGGCGCGCCCGGTCTCCCTGCGGCAGCCCCCTGCCGTTGTCGAGGACTTCCAGCATCACGCCGCTGCTGACGTGCCGGATGCGCACGACGATCTCGCCCTGCGGCAGGTTGCTCCCCTCGCGCTCCGCGATGGCTTGGCCGGCGTTGAGCAGAAGGTTGGTAAGCACCTGCGCCACCTGGCGTGCGTCGCACTGCACCATCACCGGGAAGTCCGGGATTTCGGTGCGGTAGGCAACGTTCGGCGTCGCCACCTTCTGCAGGAAGAGCCCCTGCTTCACCAGCTCGCCGAGGTTCTCCTCGCGCAGAACGGGCGCCGGCATGCGCGCAAACGACGAGAACTCGTCGATCAATGCGCGGATGTCGCCCACCTGGCGAATGATCGTCTCTGTACATTGCTTGAAGACGTCAGGATCGCTGCGGATTTCGGCGAGGTACTTGCGCCGCAGGCGTTCGGCCGACAGCTGGATCGGCGTCAGCGGGTTCTTGATCTCGTGGGCGATGCGGCGGGCGATATCGGCCCACGCGGCGTTGCGCTGGGCGGCCAGCAGCTCGGTGACGTCGTCGAAGGTCACCACGTAGCCGGAGATTTCGCCGAGCGCACGTTCCGCCGCAATGCGTGCGAGCAAGGTCTGCGTCGTGCCGCGACGCACCAGCGCCACCTGCCCTTGCGCCAGGCGCCAGGGTCGTTCCTTCGCCTCGCTCATCAAGTCGGCCATTTCTGGAATGGCCTCCGTGAACATACTGCCGGTCAGGTTTTCCGGCTGGATGCCGAGCAGCTGAACCGCCGCACGGTTCTGCAGGTTCACCCTGCCCTCGGAATCGAGACCGACCACACCCGACGACACCCCCGACAGCACCGCCTCGGTAAACCGGCGGCGGTTGTCGAGCTGCTGGTTGGCGTCGATCAACTCGCCGCGCTGGTGTTCCAGCTGGCTGGTCATGCGGTTGAACGCACGGGACAGCGACGCGACCTCGTCGTCTGCCGGGCCTTCCGGAACCCGGGCCGTAAGGTCGCCTTGGCGGACGCGCTCAGCTGCCTGGATCAGTGTCGAGACAGGCGCAATCAGTCGCGAGGCGAACATGAGCGCCACCCACACCGCGGCGAGCAGCAGCAGCAGCGCCACGACGATGAAGATCAGCGCGAAGGTGATCTGGATGCCAGAGCGTTCGCTCTCCAGGCGCTGGTATTCAGCGACGGCGTTGCGTGTCTGGTCGGCGTGAATGAGCACCTGCGAGTCGACGAACCGGCCGACATAAAGGTACGCGTCCACCAGGCGGTCGAGACGCACCAGCGCGCGCACGCGCTCGTCGTCCTCGGTCGTCAGTACGACAACCTCGCCCTGCGCGGCGCGTTCGAGCGCCGTCGGCGGTACGAGGTCGAATTCCATGGTGAAGCTCAGGCCCGCCCGCACGATGACGCGGCCGTTGCGGTCGAAGACGATCGCCTCCGGCAGGTTGCGGGCACGCGCCTCGGCCGCCAGCAGGTCGCGGAACAGCACCGGATCGTTGCGGACCAGCGGCGCCTGGCGGTTGATCTCGGCCGCCATGACCAGCACCTCGGCGCGGATCTGGTTGCGGTGCTCGTTGACGTAGGCGTTGGCGACGGCAACGGACTCGTTCAACACCGTCGAAATGCGCTCGTTGAACCAGGATTGCAGGCCGAGGTTGAAGAACAACCCCGAGAACACGGCGACGATGATCGCCGGCGCGATCGCCACCAGGCCGAACAGCACCACCATGCGAGTGTGCAGGCGCGATCCCGCCGAGCCGCTGCGCCGCTCGACCCACAGGCGCACGAGTTGCCGTGAGACGATGACGCCCAGCACCAGCACGACCACAAGGTCGGTGAGGACAAGAATGAGGACGGTTTGTGGGTCCGGCCCGAACGGCGATGAGCCCGTCATCGCCGCATAGGTCAGGATGCCGAATCCGACTGCCGCCAGGGCCAGGGCAATGGCCAGCCTGCGGCCAAGCTCCACCCGGCGCGCCCACAGCGCCAAACGAGACGACCCGGCAGATACAAAAGCCTGAGTGCCTATCGACATCCCATAACGCTGGTGCGGGACTGCGGTGCCGGACCAGCTTAATGCAGCTGTTGCACAGCGGCAACACTTGCCGCCGCTTCTGCCACCTTTGATTTAGATGGGGTCGGCGGCGAATCTAGGGCTGGTCGGCAGATAGGCCGGCACCGGCACTTGTGAAGGCGCTACTTCGTGCCCCCTCCGCGCTGCACCGAGACGTTCAGTTCACGGATCTTTTTGCGCAGGGTGTTGCGGTTCAGGCCGAGCAGCTTCGCCGCTTTGATCTGATTGCCGTGCGTGGCCGCGAGGCACATGGCGATCAGCGGGCGTTCGACTTCGCTCACCACACGCTCGTGCAGGCCTTCCGGCGGCAGGCCGTCCTCATGCGCCGCGAAGTAGCGCGCCAGGTGGCGTTCGACGGCTGAGCCGAGCGAATCGGTGCCGGCGCGCCCCTCCTCCGGCATGTTGTTCGCGGCCATCGCCAGATCGGCGCGGATGATGTCCGCGGTGATGGTGTCTTCGACGTGCAGCGCAGCCAGTCGCAAAATCAGGTTCTCTAGCTCGCGCACGTTGCCGGGCCAGGAGTACGCCTTCATCTGCTCCAGTGCGCCCTGGTCGAGCACCTTGGGCGCCAGGCCATCGCGTTCGGCGCGCGCGAGGAAATGGCGCACGAGCGATGGGATGTCTTCCGTGCGTTCACGCAGGGGCGGCATGCGGATCGGCACGACGTTCAGGCGATAGAACAGGTCTTCGCGGAACAGGCCCTGGCGCACCATATGGCGCAGGTTGCGGTTCGTTGCCGCCACGATCCGCACGTCGGCGCGGATCGGCGTGCGGCCGCCGACCGTGGTGTATTCGCCTTCCTGCAGCACGCGAAGCAAGCGCGTTTGCGCCTCCAAGGGCATGTCGCCGATTTCGTCGAGGAACAGCGTGCCGCCCTTCGCCTGCGCGAAACGGCCAATCTCGCGCTGCACCGCACCGGTGAACGCGCCCTTTTCGTGACCGAACAACTCGGCCTCGATCAGGTCGCGCGGCACCGCGGCCATGTTGATGGCGACGAATGGGCCCTTCTTGCGCTGGCCATAGTCGTGCAGCGCGCGCGCGACGAGCTCCTTGCCGGTGCCGGATTCACCCGAGATGAGGACCGTCAGGTCCGTATCGGTCAGGCGCGCTACCAGGCGGTAGATCTCCTGCATCGCCGTCGAGCGGCCGACGATGGGCAGCACTTCTTCTTCGACTGCCGGCGGCACATTCGCTTCGCGCTTGCGCTGCGGTGCCGACAGGGCCATGTCGACGATGGCCTTCAGCTCGTTGATGTCGAACGGCTTCGGCAGATACTCGTAGGCGCCGCTCTGGGTCGCCTTGACTGCCGTTGCAATCGTGTTGCGCGCGCTCATCACCACGACGGGGAGGTCGGGGCGCGTCTTCTTGATGCGGGGCAGCAACTCTAGGCCGTCGCCGTCGGGCATTACCACGTCGGTGATGACGAGGTCGCCCTCGCCTTCCGACACCCAGGTCCAAAGCGTGGCGGCGTTACTGGTGGTCCGGACGTCGTAGCCGGCGCGGCCCAAGGCTTGGCTCACGACCGTGCGTATGGCGCGGTCGTCATCAGCAACGAGAATGGTGGCGTCAGCCATGTCCAGCCTCTCCTGTCTGCGCTACACGAGCGCGCGCGTCGTCTTGTTGTTGGTAGATCGGCAGTCGCACACGGAACACCGTCCGGCGCGGTTCGGAGTCGAATTCCACGACGCCTCGCAAATCCCGCACCACCTTGGCGACGAGTGCTAATCCAAGACCTGTACCGCCCGGTTTGGTCGTCACGAAGGCATCGAACATGTGCGCGCGCAGTTCCTCGGGAATGCCGGGGCCGTTGTCGGCAACGCTGACTTCCAACGGCAAACTCATGCGTTCGCGTGTACCGGGCACATTGACGCGCACCCCGTGGCGGTATGCCGTACTGATTACGATGTCACCGCCTTGCTGCGGCACTGCCTCGCAGGCGTTCTTCACCAGGTTGAGGAACACCTGCACAAGTCCGTTGCGGTCTGCCGCCGCAGGAGGCAGCGACGGGTCGTAGCGTTCGGTGAAGCGCACGTGCCGGCCAAAGCCGCCCTGCGCCAGCTTGCGTACGTGACCCAGCACCTCATGGATGTTCACCGGCCGCGTCTGATAAGTGCCTTCCTCTCCGAACTGGTCCATCTGGTCGACCAGGGCGCAGATACGGTCGGCTTCCTGACGGATCAGCCTAGTGAGTTCGCGGTCGGGCTCGCTCGCGTTCTGCTCCAGCAATTGCGCTGCACCCGAGATGCCCGAGAGCGGGTTCTTCACTTCGTGCGCCAGTAGCCGGGCAATGCCCATCACCGAGCGTGCGGCGCCGCGATAGCTCATCTGGCGATCCATCGTTTCCGCGATCGAGCGCGGGCGGATCGAGATGACGAGGCGGCCCGGCGCTTCGTGAATGGGCGAGACGCGGATGTCCACGCGCTGGGTGCCGAGGCGCGGTCCGGCAACCTCCACGCCGTGATCGGCCAAGCCACTGCCATGCTCGCGCACCATGGCAACCAACGCCATCAGCGGGCTGTCGCTCGCCACCAGAGAAGACAACGGATTGCCGCACAGGCTCGAGGAACCCGCACCGAAGAATTGTTCAGCGGCGGGGTTCACCCACGCGATCACGTCCTGGTCCTGCAGCACCACGACGGGGTCGGGCAGAGCGGCAAGGACTAGCTCGGCGTTGACGGGAGGTCCCGGGCGGTTGGGGGGAGCAGCCAACGCAGCTTCGGACAAATCAGGCTTTCCTTTTCCCAAGAATTTACTGTGTTATTGGCTAATTCTTAGGCGAAAACTCACTCATGGCGAAATCTTGGGCAGCATAGCCGCGGCACACCGCTCCACAAGCGGTGCTTCGTCACACCGGGAGCGGTGGATGCGAAAAAGCTCCCTGACTTGCGCCGCGGAGTTGCGTGGAAAGTCGACACGACGGTCTAGCGCGGCCGCGGACTGGCCGCCGGTCGGACCTGCGGCTGCGGGTCTTCCGCAGGCATGAGTTCCGCCTTGACCGTCTGTGTGCGGTCACCCCGAACATAGGTGAGCTCCACCTGTTCGCCGGCGCGGATGAGGCCGAGCCGGTTGCGCACCATGCGGGTGTCGCGCGTATCTTGCCCGTTCACACGGGTGATCACGTCGCCACGCTTCAAGCCCGCCTTTTCCGCCGTCGAACCCGGTTCGACCGCCATGACGACGGATCCCGCGTTGCGCTGAATGCCAAGTTCCTTGGCGAGCGGCGGCGAGAGGTCCGCGACCTCGATGCCAACGCGGCCGCGGCGCACTTCGCCGAACTCGATCAGCTGTTCCATGACCGCCCGCGCCATGGTGACCGGTACGGCGAAGCCGATTCCGACGTTGCCGCCCGACGGACCGATGATGGCGGTATTCACGCCGATCAGGCGTCCGTTCAGGTCGATGAGCGCCCCGCCCGAGTTGCCGGGATTGATGGAGGCATCCGTCTGGATGAAGTCTTCGTACCCTTCGATATGCAGACCACCGCGGCCGAGCGCGCTGATGATGCCGCTGGTTACCGTTTGGCCAAGGCCGAACGGATTGCCGACGGCGATCACGAAGTCGCCCACCTTCAGGTCGCCCTTCTCATCCAGCGGCACCGCCGTGAGGTCTGCGGCCTCGATCTGGAGCACGGCGATGTCCGTCTCCGTGTCCGTGCCGATGAGCGTCGCCTCGAACTGCCGCTGGTCCGCCAGAGTCACGTTGATCTTCTCGGCTCCATCGACCACGTGATGGTTGGTGAGGATGTAGCCGCGCCGCGCATCGACGATCACCCCCGAGCCGGCGGCCTCGACTGTACGCGACCCCGGATTCGGGTCGATGCGCTGCCCCAGCATGCCTTCGAAGAACTGACGGAACGTCGGATCCTGGAGCAGCGGGTTTTGCTGCTGACGGACCGTGGCCGAGGTGGCGATGTTCACCACGCCCGCGGCCGTCTTGTTGAGGATCGGGGACAGGGTTGGAATGCCGCCGCGCGCCTCATCGATGGGAAAGCCAGCGGCCAGGGCCGCTGACGGCGGGAGACTCGGCGAGTTCAGGAAGAGGGCCGTGCCTAGGGCGACGGTTGCCAGGCGAGTGCTACGGAGAATCATGGTTGGGTGCTCTCCGAGGGAGAAGGCAGACAGGCCCTATTTCGGCCCCCGCGCGCGTAAGGGCAACGGCCCCAATGGATGCGCCTCCTATGCCTGTCGAGAGCCTTCAACGGGGTATCGCGGCGTGCGCCGGGGTCGTGCAGTTGGCAGAGGAGGCGCGAACGTCCTAGGGTGCGGCCGCAATGCGCGCCCTCGCCCTCATCGTCGCCGCCGGGCGTGGCTCCAGGCATGGGGGCGACATCCCCAAGCAATACGTGTCACTGGCGGGCGAGCCGGTACTGCGCCACAGCCTCCGCACGTTCAGCCGCCACCCCGCAATCGCGGGCGTGCGGGCCGTGATCCACCCCGATGACCGCGCGCTCTACGATCGCGCCGCGCAAGGCCTGCGTCTATTGCCGCCCGTTTTCGGCGGCGCCGCCCGCCAGGAGTCGGTCTTGCGGGGACTTGAGAGCCTGGCGAGCGAAGACGCCGAGGTCGTTCTCATTCACGACGGCGCCCGCCCGCTCGTCAGCGCGCCGCTGATCGACGGCGTGTTAGCGCAACTTGTCGCCGCGCCTGGGGCGATCGCCGCCGTTCCGGTGCGCGACACGCTGAAGCGCGGATCGGGCACTGTGATCACCGATACCGTCGATCGCCGCAACCTATGGCGGGCACAGACCCCCCAAGGGTTCCATTACAGCGCCATCGTGCAGGCCCATCGCGCCGCAACGGGGGCGGAACTGACCGACGATGCGCACGTGGCTGAACGTGCAGGCATGAAGGTGGCTCTGGTCGAGGACAGCGAGGACAACTTGAAGATCACCACGCCCGACGATCTCGTCCGCGCAGAACGCATCCTTGGCGCCGCCGCAGACGTGCGGGTCGGTTCCGGCTTCGACGTGCACCGCTTCACGGCCGGCGATGCCTTGACGCTGTGCGGCGTGCGCATCCCGCACACCCATTCCCTCGAAGGCCACTCCGATGCGGACGCCGGCCTGCACGCGCTGACCGACGCCCTGCTCGGCACGATCGCCGCGGGCGACATCGGCCAGCACTTCAGCCCGTCCGATCCGCGCTGGCGCGGCGCAGAGTCCGGCCAGTTTCTGCGCTTTGCCGCCGATCGCGTCCGTGAAAAGGGCGGCACCGTGACCCTCGTGGACGT
>CAIVPW010000144.1 GCA_903907895.1 uncultured Alphaproteobacteria bacterium | reverse complement strand
GCCGCTGTGATGGAAACGCGCGAGACGTCCCAAAGCCGTCGCGAAAACCATCCCATCTGGCAGCGCATCACAGGGCCAGACGGTCGCCTCGAATCACCAACGGTCTCTTAACGTCCGCAGCGCCAGGAACGTCGCTTTGTCACTGGCCGCCGCGCCCAATCCGGCCTGCACCAGGTTGCGCCGCAGCGAAGCGGAGTGTAGCCGCAGGAAGGGATTGAAGCCGCGCTCTTCTTCCAAGGTCGTGAGCGGCGCGACCGCTTCGTTCTCGATGCGTTCACTCCAGGTCTGGGCCGAGTCGTTGTCGGGCTCCCGATCGAGGGCGAAGGCGAGGTTGCGCTGCATGTAGTCGTGACCTGGGTAGAGACGGGTCTGTGGCGGAAGCTCGACCAGCAAGCGCTGCAACGTGTGGAACAGCACCTCCGGGTCGCCGCCCCGGGTGCAGTTGCCGACACCGGCATTGAAGATCGTGTCGCCGCAGAAGAGCGACGGTTGCACGGGCGCGAAGACCACCACGTGCGCCGGTGTGTGGCCTGGCGCTTCGATCACTTGCAAGCGCACGTCGCCCACGGCAACGGCATCGCCGTCCGCAAGCGGCTGATCGATTGGCCCGACGCGTGGCTCTGCGCGCGGATGCGCCAGTAGCCGCGCACCCGTCGCCGCCCGCACGGCGGCGTTGCCGCCGACGTGGTCGGAGTGTTCGTGGGTGTTCAGCACCTGGGTGATGCGCCAGCTTCTTGCCGCCGCGGTGCGAAGGCACAGGTCGGCGTCGAGCGGGTCGATCACCAGCGCTTCGCCCGTGCGCGGGCACCCCACCAGGTAGTTGAAGTTGCGGCCGGCGTTGCCGACCCACAGGCGCTCAATCAGCGGCGCAGCGTCCATTGCTCCAACCTAGGCCGCCCTGCGGGCAAGGGCCACGACCGGGAACGGGCCTTATCCCGCTGGCCGCGGACCCGGTGCTATCTTATGTCCAACCCCGCATCGGTGCGGCCTTCCGTGCCGCCCACCCATTGCCTGCCGCAGGCCGGAGAAGCCCATGGACGCCGCCAAGACCGTTCAACCCCCCACGATTCGCCTGGAGGACTACCGCCCGCCGGCGTTCCTCGTCGACCGCGTGGACCTCACGTTCGAGTTAGGCGAGCCGGTGACGAAGGTGACCGCCAAGGTCGCGATGCGCCGCAACCCCAACGCCGCGAAGGACGCGCCCCTGACCCTGGATGCCGACAGCCTGAAGCTGGTGTCCATCGCAATCGACGGCCGGACCTTAGGCGCTGCCGACTACGAGCTGACCGAAAAGTCCCTCACGGTGCGCAATGCGCCGGAGCGCTTCGTCAGCGAGATCGTCACGGAGATTCGCCCGGCCGAGAACACGCAGCTGATGGGGCTGTACGTGTCCAACGGCAACTACTGCACCCAGTGCGAGGCCGAGGGCTTCCGGCGCATCACGTACTTCCCCGATCGCCCCGACGTCATGGCGCGCTATCGCGTCACCATCATCGCTGACAAGAAGAAGCAACCGGTGCTGCTGTCGAACGGCAACCTGGTGGAATCCGCGGACCTGCCGGACGGCAAGCACAAGGCAGTGTGGGACGACCCGTACCCCAAGCCCGCCTACCTGTTCGCGTTGGTGGCTGGCGACCTCGCCAAGGTCGAGGACACCTTCCAAACCATGTCGGGCCGCAACGTCGCTCTGCGCATCTACGTGGAGCACGGCAACGAGAAGCGCTGCGACTATGCCATGGACGTACTCAAGCGCTCGATGAAATGGGACGAGGAGCGCTTCGGCCGCGAGTACGACCTCGACCTGTTCAACATTGTCGCTGTGTCCGACTTCAACATGGGCGCGATGGAGAACAAGAGCCTCAACGTCTTCAACGCGCGCTACATCCTGGCCGATCCCAATGTCGCAACCGACGCCGACTACGCCGGCATCGAGACAGTGGTGAGCCACGAGTACTTCCACAACTGGACCGGCAACCGCATCACCTGCCGTGACTGGTTCCAGCTGAGCCTGAAGGAAGGGCTCACGGTGTTCCGCGACCAGGAATTCTCGTCCGATCAGCGCTCGCGCCCGGTGAAGCGCATCTCGGACGTGCGCGGACTGCGCGCCGGTCAGTTCCCAGAAGACGCGGGCCCGCTCGCCCACCCGGTGCGCCCGGCGGCATACATCCAGATCAACAACTTCTACACGGCGACCGTCTACTCGAAGGGCGCCGAAGTGATCCGGATGATGCAGACGCTGTTGGGCCGCGACGGCTTCCGCAAGGGCATGGATCTCTACTTCGAGCGTCACGACGGGCAGGCCGTGACCTGCGATGATTTCGCCCAGGCGATGCAGGATGCCACCGGTGTGGACCTGTCGCAGTTCCGCCTTTGGTACAGCCAGGCGGGCACGCCGCAGGTCGGCGTGGAAGGCAGGTACGACGCCAAGAACAAGTCGTACGAGGTGACGCTGACGCAGACCGTGCCCGACACGCCGGGCCAGAAGAACAAGCAGCCGATGCACATCCCTGTGGCGGTCGGCCTCCTCGACCGCAAGGGTGGTGAGTTGCCGATCGACGGGGTGACGGGCACGCGCGTGCTGCATCTGAAGAAGCCGCGCGAGACCTTCCGCATCACGGGCGTTGCCGAAGAGCCCGTGCTGAGCGTCAACCGCGGTTTCTCGGCGCCGGTGAAGGTCGACGTGCAGTACGCCGATCGTGACCGCGCGTTCTTGATGGGCGCGGACCCCGATCCGTTCGCGCGCTGGGAGGCCGGCCAGCAGTACGCCACCAAGGTGTTGCTCGGCATGATCGGGCAAGTCCAGCAGGGCGCTGCACCAAAGCCCGACGACGCCCTGATCGAGGCCATCGGCAAGACGTTGCGCGACGAACGCCTGGAGCGTGCCTACGCGGCCATGGCGATCGTGCTGCCGTCCGAGGCTTACCTCGCCGACCAGATGACGGTGGTGGACGTCGACGCCATCGCCACCGCGCGCGAAAAAATGCGCCGGGCCATTGCGGAGAATTTGAAGGCGGACTTGCTTGCGGCGTACCACCGCAACCGCACCAACGAGGCGTTTTCACCGGATGCGGAGCAGGCCGGCCGCCGCGCGCTGAAGAATGCTGCGCTCGGGTACCTCGGTACGCTGGAGACAGCCGATGCGCTGGAGCTGGTGACAGGGCAGTTCCGCGCGTCTGACAATATGACCGACGCCATCGCGGCGCTCGCCGTGCTCAATGACTTGGACGCGAGCGCCCGTGGCGATGCCCTGGATTCGTTCTATGCGCGCTTCAAGGACAATGCGCTCGTCGTGGAGAAGTGGCTTAGCATGCAGGCCATGTCGCGCCTGCCCAACACGCTGGATACCGTGCGCGCGCTGCTGACGCATCCCGCGTTCTCGATGAAGAATCCGAACAAAGTGCGCTCGCTGCTCGGCGCCTTCGCCGTGGCCAACCAGCAGCGCTTCCATGCTGTCAGCGGTGCCGGCTACGACTTCATCGCCGAGCAGACCATCGTGCTCGACAAGATCAACCCGCACGGCTCCGCGCGGCTGCTGCCGCCGCTTGGCCGCTGGCGCCGCTACGACCCGGCCCGCCAGGAGAAGATGAAGGCGGCGATCCGGCGCGTGCTGGACACACCGGGCCTCTCCTCCGACGCTTACGAGATCGCGACGAAGTCTCTCGAATGATCACGGTCTCCCGCCGCGCGCTCCTGGTTGCGCCGTTCGTGCTCGGAGCGGCGCGGCATGCGTCTGCGCAGGCGCCCGATCAGGAGTGGCGCGGGGACGTCGGCGGCGGCCCTTATGAAGCGGCCGAGCTTGCGCGCGAGGATGCCGACTGGCGCACCCTGTGGGCACGCCTGCGCCAGCCGGCCCCGTTCGCCCTGCCCTACTACGCAATGGGTCTCTCGATCGCCCTCGGCACACGCATGAGCGGCGGCTTCGGCATACGGATCGATTCGATCGCTGCCGACAACGGTGTGCTGGTGGTGACCTGGCTGGAGACGAAGCCCCCTGCCGGTACAATGCAGACGCAACAGGTCGTCGATCCGTACCTCGTGCGCCTCTTGCCGCGCAGCAACCTGCCGGTGCGGGTGGTGAAGGCGGGTTGACGCACGCGCGTCGCTCCGAGCGCGCGCTGCGCTCACCGCGACGACCCGAAGGTCACTTCTTGTCGCCGCGTGGCTCCAGCTTCAGGGCCCAGCCGTTCATGCAGTAGCGCTGGCCCGTCGGGCGCGGGCCGTCGTCGAAGACGTGGCCGAGATGTGCGTCACAGCGGCTGCACAGGACCTCGGTGCGCATCATGCCGTGGGCGTAGTCGGGCTTGGCTTCGACGGCGCCTTCGGCGACCGGCGCCCAGAAGCTTGGCCAACCGGTGCCGCTGTCGAACTTGGTCTTCGAATCGAACAGCTCCTGGCCGCAGCAGGCGCAGCGGTACACGCCCGGCTTCTTTTCGGCGTGGTAGGGGCCGGTGAAGGCGGGCTCGGTGCCCTGCTTGCGCGCGATGCGATAGACCTCGGGCGGCAGCGTCGCCTTCCACTCGGCGTCGGTTTTCAGAATCTTGCCTGGCTTGGTGTCGTCGTTGGTCATGCTGGCTCCGCGATGACCGGGTTCACCAGCGTTCCCACGCCGGTGATGGTCACCTCCGCAACGTCCCCCACCTTCATATAGATGGGTGGCTTGCGCGCGTAGCCTACGCCCCCCGGCGTTCCCGTCGCGATCACGTCTCCCGGCGCCAGCGCGGTGAAGCGCGAGATGTAGGACACCAGGTACGGCACCGAAAAGATCAGGTCGCTGACGCTGCTGCGCTGCATCTCGGCGCCGTTGAGCGTGGTCGTGAGCGTCATCTGCGCGGGCGGCGGCGCCTCGTCGGGCGACACGATCCACGGGCCGAAGCCCGCAGTGCCGGGAAAGTTCTTGCCGGGCGTGAACTGGGGGCTGTGTCCCTGCCAATCGCGCACGCTGCCGTCGTGGTAGCAGGAGTAGCCGGCGACGTGCTCCATCGCCTTGTCCTCCGGAATACGCCGGCCGCCCTTGCCGATCACCACCGCAAGCTCGCCCTCGAAGTCGAACTTGTCGGACTCGAGCGGCTTCACCAGCGGGTAGCCGTGCGCAACCTGGGTGTCGGCCCAGCGCGTGAACAGCACCGGGTACTTCATCTTGTCGCGGCCGGTTTCGATGCGGTGCGCCTCGTAGTTGAGGCCGACGCAGACGATCTTGTCCGGGTCCGGGATCGGCGGCAGCAGCGTAACCTCGTTCAGGTAGGCATCCGGAATGACGCCGCGCCACAGCGCCGGCTTGATGGCATCTGCCGTCAGCGCCTCGCGCAACGTGATGAGATTCTGGCGCGCCAGGCGCGGCATCAGGTCCACCACGCCGTTGTTATCGATGACGACACCGAAAGTCGGGCGGCCCTGAAAGCGGAAACTGATGAGCTTCATGGTTTGGCGGCAGCCCCCTTGGAATGGTCACCGGGCACGAAGGCATCGGTGTGGATGTCGTCTGGATCGATGCCGCGCACGCGGATCATGTCCTGGGTCGCAGCCACCATGGGCGGGGGGCCGGCGACGTACGCCTTGAAGCGATATAGGTCGTCGAAGTCCTCGCCCACCAACTCGGAGACGTTGCCGATGCGATGCCCTTCGGCGAATTCCGGTTCCGACACCGCCGCAACGACATGCAGATTGGCGTACTTGTCGGCCAGCGCACGGAAATGCGCCTCCATGTAGAGATCGAGGGCCGTGCGCGCGCCAAGGTACAGGTGCAGCGGCGCCTTCATGCCGTAGCGCAGCGACGTCTCGACGATCGACTTGATCGGCACCACACCGGTTCCACCGGCCACCGCCAGCATCGGACCGGTGTGTTCGGCGCGCCAGTAGGCGTCGCCGAACGGTCCGGCCAGCTGCAGAGTCTCGCCGAGCTTCAATCGCGTGCCGACATAGTGGCCGACACCGCGCTCGGCGTTGACGCGAATGTGGAACTCAAGCTCGGAGGTGCCGGGAACGCTGCCGAGCGAATAGTCGCGCGGCGCTAGATCGCCGAACCACAGGCGCACGTACTGTCCTGCCTGGAAATCGAACGGGTGAGCCCCAAGACCAAGGCGCACGACCCGCACGTCGGGCGTCGGCGCGGCTATGTCGAGGACGGTGGCCTGGCGGCGGGTCGAATCGGTCACGGAACGCTGCTGTTACCAGATACGCGGCCCGGAACCAACCGCGTACCAACCGTGGACCACCTTGGGCGAAGCCGCGATAATGGCGCCCACGTGCGGTGGGGGACCGACATTTCGTGACGTTTGCCGATGTGGGCAACTGGCTGGTCGATCCCGACCTGATCGTGGCCTTTTGGCTGCCGCTCGCCTTCGCGGCGCTGGCGGCCCTGATCGCGCGACTGTTCGGCAGTCGCGGCGCGGCGCTGGCCTCGGCCGGAGCAGGCGTGGGCTTTGTCCTCGCCTACGCCATCATTCTGCACAACTGGGGTGTACCGGCGCCGCTGGCGGAGCACAAACCGCTGTACCTCGCGCTGCTCGGGTTGCTGATCGGCTGCGTGTTGGACAGCGAGAACCTCGGCGGGCGTTTCCGCCGGCCGCTGATCGTGCTGCTGGGATTGTTCGCGGTGCTGTGGATTGCGGCGCCGGCGCTCTTGGACTCGCGGGCCGGGCCCGAGCGCAATCTGGTGATCGGCTACCTGATCGCCGCTGCCTTCGTGCTGGTGCGCACGACCCATGTGGCGGGGAGCGCCCTGACGCCGCCGCTGCAGTTGTTCGTGGCGGCCCTGGGCGTCGCCGCCGTCGCTGTGACGGCGGATGCCGAGGCGCACGCCAAACTCGCGCTGGGACTGGGCGCCGCAACCCTCGGGTTCGTCGCCTGGAATTGGCCGACCGTGCGCTTCATTCCCGGCGCTGCGCTTACCCTCGGTGTCGGCTTGCCGCTCCTCGCGCTGGGCGGCGAAGTGGCGCTCTACGAGGACGGCAACCCATGGGCGCTGGGACTGCTGCTGCTGGTGTTCTTCTCGGAGTGGCTCACAAGCCGGATCGGGCTTGGCAACAAGGGCAAGGCGATGGGCCCCTGGGCGCAGGCCTTCGCGTGCCTGCTGGTGATCGGCGGTGCCACGGCGATTGCGCGCTGGCAGGCCGGGTTGCCGCTGCCGTTGTTCGGTTAAGCTTACGCGGACGCCGACATCGCCCACGGATCCTGCACCGTGGAGCGCGGCCCAGTGCCGACGGCAGCGCCGATTTCGAGCGTCGCCTTCAGGGGCAGGTGGTCCGATGCCACGCGCGCGAGCGGCGAGCGGTGCACCTCGAGGTGCGCCAGGCAGCGCCGTGGCGCCACCCAGACCTGATCGAACGCCACGACCGGACGTGCGGCCGGAAAGGTCGCCGGCGCGGGGTGCGAGCCCCACGCGCCAAGGAACAGCGGCCGGCAGCCGCCGATCGGCAACCATTCGTTCAAATCGCCGGCCAGAATCAGTAGGCCATCCTCGGGCGCAGTGAGTTGACCGGTGAGGCGCATGGCCTGGCGCACGCGCGCCGGCGGCCACAGGGCGAGGTGCGTGTTGGCGACGCGGATGTGCGTGCCCTGCACGTGCAGGTCCGCGACCATCAGCCCGCGCTTCTCGAACTCATCGGCGCCACGACCGATGTCGTGACGCTCGACGGCATGCGCCGGAAACTTGGTGAGGATGAGGTTGCCGTGGTAGCCGCGGCGGCCCTCGCGCGTGGGATGAACGAGCGCGGTGACGCCGAGCTCGTTTTCCATGTCGTTCAGCGACAGCAACGTACCGCGCGTGCGGCGTGCATCGAACTCCTGAACGCAGAGAATATCGGCGTCGAGTTCGCGCATCACCTGCACGATGCGATGGGGATCCCGCCGGCCGTCGTTGCCGACGAACTTGTGGATGTTGTAGGTGGCGAGACGCAGCGGGCGATGCGCCGCCGCCGCTTCGCCGTTGCCGCCCGCGGAACGCTCGTCCGAAGCCACTGTCATGACCGGCTTGTGTATCCCCCAATTCCAAGACTAGGGGCGCGGCATTTGCCGCGCCAGTGATATCCACAAGTGGTTAACGGGACCCGGAAAGTCCAGCTTGGGCGCGGCGGTAGCGGCCGGGCGGCGCAAACAGCGCCTTCAGCAACTCCCACAGCATCCAACCCAGAACCATCCCCGCAACCGTGTAGGCCAGCCCGACCAGCGTGAGAGGGAGGGCGGGCTGGAACGACTTCAATGTGGCCATTGCGATGGCAGGATCAATCCGCCAGAAGAACCGGAACGGCAGGTCCCAGTCGCCTGCCGCGTCCGCCATTGCGCGGTTCGCCGCAGCGAGCTTGGCAATGCGATCGGACTGCGGCGCCGCCAGCGCTTGGCGGGCCGCGACGTCCAACCCCTGAAACACCGTGTTGTCGAGCATTGCCCGCAACGCGATCTGCGCCTCGGCCAGATGGCCGCCGAGGCGCTGGCGATACTGCTGGATGAATTCCAGCAGCTGCGATCCTGCCAGGCCGAAGGTCGCGGCGATCAGCGTGCCGGCGAGCGCATCGAGCTTGCGCAGCAACCACACGCGAGTCTTACGCCGCCTTCTCTGCCTTCGGCACCTGCACCAGCTGCAGCCGGCCGAACACCTTCAGGAGGAACGCATAGATGAGCGCGATCTCTTCAAGCTTGGAGAAACGTCCCGCGGCGCCCGCGTGGCCCGCCGCCATGTTGGTCTTGAGCAGCAGCAGGTTCTTGTCGGTCTTCTTGGCGCGCAGCTTCGCCACCCACTTTGCCGGCTCCCAGTACGTCACGCGCGGATCGGCGAGACCTGCCGTGACCAGGATGTTCGGATAGGCCTTGGCGGCAACGTTGTCGTAGGGCGAGTAGCCAAGAATGGTGCGGTAGGCGTCGGCATCGTCGATGGGATTGCCCCATTCCGGCCACTCGGGTGGCGTCAGCGGCAGCGATGCATCGGTCATGGTGTTGAGCGCATCGACGAACGGCACCTCGGCCACCGCAGCGCGGAACAGGTCCGGCCGCATGTTCACCACCGCGCCAACCAGCAGGCCGCCGGCACTGCCGCCGTGGGCGGCGATGTTGCCGTGCGATGTGTATTTCTTGGCGATGAGGTGCTCGGCGGCGGCGATGAAGTCGCGGAACGTGTTCGCCTTTTTCTTCATGCGCCCTTCGCGGTACCAGCGGTACCCGCGATCGGTGCCGCCGCGGATGTGCGCGGTGGCAAACACGAAGCCGCGATCCACCAGCGAGAAGCGGTTGGGGATGAACGTCGCCGGCATCGACATGCCGTAGGCGCCGTAGCCGTACAGCACCAACGGCGCGCTGCCGTCGATGGGCGTATCGCGGCGATGCAACACGGTGATCGGCACCATCTCGCCGTCAGTCGAAGGCGCCATCAGGCGGCGCGAGGTGTACTTCGCCGGATCGTGGCCGCTCGGGATTTCCTGGCGTTTGCGCAGGGTGCGCTCGCGCGTCTCCATGTCGTAGTCGTAGACCTCCCGCGGCGTGGTGGGCGACGCGTAGGAGAAGCGCAGGATGTCGTAGTCGAACTCGTAGCCCGGCAGGGCGCCAAGGTCGTACGCCTCTTCCTCGAACTTGATCGGGTGCTCTTTGCCGTCGGCAAAGCGATGCACGACGAGGCGCGGCAGGCCGTCCACCCGCTCCATGCGCACCAGGAAGCGCGCAAAGGCGCGCAGGCCGAGCAGCAGGCGCCCCGGCTCGTGAGCAATGAAGTCCCTCCAGTGAGCGCGCTCCGGCGTCTCCACCGGCGTGGTGACGACCTTGTAGTCCTCGGCGCCGTCGGCGTTGGTCTGGATGTAGAAGCGATCGCCGTGGTGCGTCGCGTGATACTCGACATTTGCTTCGCGGACGGCGAGCAGGCGCGGCTTGGCCTTGGGATCGCCCGCCTCGATCACCCATTGCTCCGACGTGACGTGGTCGTGCGCGTTGATCACGATGAAGCGGCGGCTCTCCGTCTTGTGGATGTTGACGAAGAAGCCGGGATCCTTCT
>CAIVPW010000143.1 GCA_903907895.1 uncultured Alphaproteobacteria bacterium | reverse complement strand
GCCAGCAGCGCGCGCACCGTGAAGAAGAGAATTCCCGCCACCAAGGCGAAATGCAGGCCCGAGATCGAGAGAATGTGCGCCAGGCCGGAATCGCGCAGCGCGTTCCACGTCTCCTCGTCGATCCCTGCGCGCTCGCCGGTGGTGAGCGCCGCGGCGATCGCCCCGACCTGACCCGGCAGCACCGCGCGGATGCGCTCCGACAAGGAGTGCCGCACCGCCGCAATGCTCTGCGTCCACGGCGCCGTGCCGGCCGGCTCGACAACCGCAGCCGCGCTGACGGCGTACCCTACGCCGCCAATGCGGTCGAAGAATGCATCGCGCGCGAAATCGAACGCGCCCGGCGCCGCCGGTCCCGGCGGCGGCATCAGAACCGCGCGCAGCGTCACGCGCTGGCCCGGCGCCAACGGCTCGCCACCGCGCGCCCGCATGGTCACCCGCACGCGCTCGGGCGTCTGATCCGCCGCCACTCGATCGATGGTCAGATCGGAGAGCGTCAGGCGCTGGTCATCCGGCCTTTGCTCGACCTGCA
This sequence comes from uncultured Alphaproteobacteria bacterium, assembly GCA_903907895.1. GTDB lineage: Bacteria > Pseudomonadota > Alphaproteobacteria > UBA2966 > CAIVPW01 > CAIVPW01. The sequence continues at coordinate 6,294 of CAIVPW010000143.1, read as the reverse complement.
GCAGGCGTCCCGTTACGGCGACGGGGCCCACCTCCTGCTGCAGGACTGGCGCCATGACCATCGCCGTGCGCACCTGCGCGACGCCGAACCCCAGTCCCGCGGCCACCAGCGCCATCGCCGCCAATAGCGCCGCGGTATTGCGCCGCAACGCGATGCCGAGCGCTGTCGCCGCTGCTACCCACGTCGGCCCCAACAGCGGGCTCGGCTCAAAGCGCAGCAGGAAATAGCAGACGACTCCGCTACCCTTGGCTGCCGCGAGCCACAACACCCATCGCTCGCGCTCGCCCACGAATGCCACCGCGACACGGCGCGCGAGCGCGGCGGTCCAGGCAGCGGACGTTGCCGCAGGAGGAGACGACTGGGCCATGGCGGAGCCGCGAGCTTACCGCGGTAGGGGCCACCCCGGGACGGGGGAACCCGGCCCAGGATTGTCGCGGCCCGTCACCTGCTTTGCCCGACAACGGCATGACCTAGCCGGTCGCCACCCACCTGCCGCTGCCCGCCTGCACGACGAGGTTTCCCTCACCGCTGGCCCTCGCCGGCATGTCTTTCGATCCGACTCCGCTGGGGCGTAGGTAGCCCCTCCAGCCCGCGTGGCGGAAGGAGGCCAAGGGGCCCCTGGAACGCAAGCCATCACTTCATTGTGTATTGATACTTTTCGAAATTTGGCCCAGGTTGGCCCCATGGCCAGCCAGGTCACGGCCCCGCCCCCGCCAACTTCACAGCCGCGTGATTCGCGTAAAATGGCCCATTCCGCCGTGCGGAAGAACCGCCGCGGCCGGCCCTTCGCGCCGGGCAATCCCGGCCGCCCAACCGGTGCCCTCAACCACACCACCCGCCTCGCCGCCGACGTGAACGCCGGCCGCGTGCCGGTCCGCGCCCTGATTGACCGCGCGCTCAACCGCGATCGCACTGCCCTGGTCGTCTGCATTCGGACCATCGTGCCGCCGGCAGCGCCGGCGATGCCCACATGGAACGAGCTCCCCAAGACGCTCGGCGAGGTGCGCGCGGCAATGGGCGAGGTGCTGCGGGCGGTCACGCACGGCGAGCTCACACCGTCCGAGGGCCTGGCCCTCACGCGCCCGCTGCGCCGCCGCACGAACACCCTGGTCCGCCTCCGTGCAGCGGCGGCGAAGTCCTCAGCCGGCGCGCACCGGCTGGCTGCAGCCGGTGATCGCGGCCCAGACGATGCTGTTTTCCTTGGTCGCCGCAGCGAACGGGGAACGGTGCTCGACGCGCACGTTATCCCCCACCTGCCGCAGGCTGAACTCCTCGTACATGCCCGACTTGATGACGGCGTTGCCGGTCGAGGCCTCCGCTGTCAGCGTGTGCGGCAGAAGCGGCCCCAGTCGCTGCGAGGCGCAGTCGGCCACCTGCTTCCAGTCGCCGCGGACCTCTCCGCTCCAATCGACGGGGCGGTACATCATGCGGTTGTACGCGGCACAACCGGACAGTGTCGCCGCGGCCAACACCGCGGCCAGCATCAAACGGATCATTCCATCTCCTTGCGGCCGCGTTTGGGGCGGCCGGACCTTGGCAGGATAGCAGTCCCGCTAGCGGGCGGGCGTGACCTGGGAACGGTTCTGGGCGTGGCTCGGCGACACCGCCGTCGAACAGGCCGCGGCCCCCAGCAGCATGATGGCCGTCAAAACAGTACAAACCACACGCATTGGACCAATCCTTTGCTAGAACGGACCTGTTGCGAGCGTACCGCCGCTGCGGCGCCTACGCTCTCGGCCCCATACCTGAGCCCAGTCCCGAGCCCACATGACCACTGTCACCCGTTTCGCCCCCTCGCCTACCGGCTTCCTGCACATCGGCGGGGCGCGCACGGCGTTGTTCAATTGGCTCTATTCCAAGCACACGGGCGGGACATTCCTGCTCCGCATCGAGGACACCGACGCCGAGCGCTCCACCCAGTCGGCCGTCGATGCCATCTTCGATTCGCTGCAGTGGCTGGGCCTGAACTGGGATGGCGAGGTCGTCTTTCAGTCCAAGCGCGCGCCGCGCCATCGCGAGGTGGCCGAAGCGATGCTCGCTGCCGGTACCGCCTACCGCTGCTACTGCTCCCCCGCCGAGCTGGAGCAGATGCGCGAGCAGCAGAAGGCCGCCGGGGTGCCGATGCGCTACGACGGCCGCTGGCGGGATCGCGACCCGTCCGAGGCGCCGGCCGGCATCAAGCCCGTCATTCGCCTCAAGGCGCCTCGCGCCGGCGAGACCGTCATCCGCGACCAGGTGCAGGGCGACGTCACCATCTCCAACGAGCAGCTCGACGACATGGTCCTGCTGCGCTCCGACGGCTCGCCAACCTACATGCTGGCCGTGGTGGTGGATGACCATGACATGGCAATCACCCACATCATCCGCGGCGTCGACCACCTGAACAATGCTGCCCGGCAGATGCAGATCTACCAGGCGATGAATTGGCATGTGCCGGTGTTCGCCCACATCCCGCTCATCCACGGCCCCGACGGCGCCAAACTGTCCAAGCGCCACGGTGCCGTGGGCGCCGAGGCCTACCGCGAAATGGGCTACCTGCCCGAGGCCATGCGCAACTACCTCGCCCGCCTGGGCTGGGGTCATGGCGACGACGAGATCTTCACGACGGAGCAGGCCGTCGAGTGGTTCGACCTGCCGCAGATCGGCCGGTCCGCCGCGCGCTTCGACTACGACAAGCTGCGCAGCCTCAACGGGCACTACATCCAGAACGCGGCCGATGAGCGCCTCGTCGCATTGGTCGTGCCGCGGCTCGAGGCAATCGCCGGCCGCAAGGTCACCGACACCGAGGTTGTGCCGCTGCGTCAGCTCATGCCCGAGTTGAAGAAGCGCGCCAAGGACCTAAACGAGCTTGCCGAGGGTGCTTCCTTCCTGGTGCGCAAGCGCCCGCTCGACGTGGATGCCAAGGCCGAAGCCGTGCTGAAGCCCGACGTGCGCTCGCTGCTCGGCCGGCTCACTCCCGCTTTGGAGGGCGTCGATGGCTGGCAGGTGCCTTCGATTGAGGCAGCCGTGCGCGCATTTGCCGAGGCCGAGGCGCGCAAGCTCGGCGACGTCGCGCAGCCGGTACGCGCGGCACTTACGGGCCGCACCACATCGCCGGGCGTGTTCGACGTGATGACTGCATTGGGAAAAGCAGAGACGCTGGCTCGTCTGCGCGACCAGGCGCCGAAGTAAGCGCCAGACCAAGCACGCGGGCACAACCTCTGCCCGCCTTGCCGGAGGGGCGATTCGCCATATACTCCCCGGCAACAATCTTAAGCCTGGGCGTGGTTTGGATCGCCGCGCTGATAGGGTTTCTTCGGTCCGCCCCCGGTGGGCAGTAGGGCTTTCTGATGGCCAAGGAAACGACGGCAAAGGCGATGCCGATGAAGAAGTCCGGCACTGTCACGCTCACCGACGATGCGACCGGCAAGTCCTGGCAGTTCCCGGTCGAACGCGGCAGCGTCGGCCCCGCCGTCTTCGACATCCGCAAGCTCTACAACGAGACCGGGCTGTTCACGTACGACCCCGGCTACATGTCGACCGCGAGCTGCGAGTCGAAGATCACCTACATCGACGGCGAAGAAGGCATCCTTCTGTACCGCGGGTATCCGATCGAAGAGCTCGCCGAGAAGAGCACGTTTCCCGAAGTCGCCTACCTGCTGCTGAACGGCGAGTTGCCGAAGCGCGGCGAGTTCGACGACTTCAACCGCATGATCACGCGCCACACCATGATCCATGAGCAGCTGGTTCAGCTGTTCCGTGGCTTCCGGCGCGACGCTCATCCGATGGCGGTCATGGTCGGCGTGGTCGGCGCCATGAGCGCGTTCTATCCGAGCGACAACTCGAGCCACGACCCGACGGAGCGCCTGTCGCACATCCATCGCCTGCTGGCGAAGGTGCCGACCATTGCGGCCATGGCCTACAAGTACTCGGTCGGCCAGCCGTTCATGTATCCGCGCAACGACCTGAGCTACGCCGAGAACTTCTTGCACATGGTGTTCGCGGTGCCGGCCGAGGACTACGTCGTCAATCCGGTGCTCGCGCGCGCCCTCGACGACATCTTCATCCTGCACGCGGACCACGAGCAGAACGCGAGCACCTCGACCGTGCGTCTAGCCGGTTCCTCGGGCGCCAACCCGTTCGCTTGCATCGCCGCCGGCATCGCCTGCCTGTGGGGTCCCGCTCATGGCGGCGCCAACGAGGCGGTCGTCAACATGCTGCGGGAGATCGGCGACAAAAAGCGCATTCCGGATTTCATCCGCCGCGCCAAGGACAAGGACGATCCGTTCCGCCTCATGGGCTTCGGCCATCGCGTCTACAAGAACTTCGACCCGCGCGCCCAGGTGCTGCGCAAGCGTGCCCACGAGGTGCTCGACGAGCTCGGCATGCACGACGAGCCGCTGCTGCAGCTCGCGCAGGAACTGGAACGCATCGCGCTCGAAGACGAATACTTCGTCGAGCGCAAGCTGTACCCGAACGTCGACTTCTACTCGGGCATCATCCTGCGGGCGATGGGCTTCCCGACCAGCATGTTCACGGCCCTGTTCGCCGTGGCGCGCACCGCCGGCTGGGTCGCCCAGTGGCACGAGATGGCCGGCGACCCGGTCCAGAAGATCGGCCGCCCGCGCCAGCTCTATACCGGCGCTGCCCGGCGCAACTACACCGGACCCGACGAGCGCAGCTAGGCGGCCGGCCCGCGCGCCAGGATCACGTCGAGCACTGCCTGCGCGGCGGCGCGCGATGGCGATCCGCCGGGTGGCGTCAGCATCGCCATCGCCTCGACCGCCGCCTCGATCTGCGCCGCGCGCTGCACAGGATGGCGCAGCAAGGCGAGCACCTCGGCGGCAAGCCGCTCCGGCGTGCAGTCGTACTGCAGCAGCTCGGGCACCACGCTGCGCTGCAACAGCACGTTGACGAGGTTCACCCACGGCGTCTTCGCCATGCGCCGCACCATCATCCAGGTAAGCGGATGCATGCGATACGCGATCACCGTCGGCACCTTGGCCAGCGCGAGCTCCAGAGCGACCGTGCCGGACGCCGCCAGCGCGACGTTCGAGGCCGCCATCGCGTCGTACTTCTCGGCCCCATCCACTACGAGCGCCGCGACGCCCCAGCCCTTGACCGCCGCTTCGATCTGCTCGCGCAAATGCGGCACCGCCGGCACCACCGCCGTCACCTTCGGCACCTCGGCCGCGACACGGCGCATTGCGTCGCCAAACGGCTGCAGCAGGCGGCTCGTCTCGCTGCCGCGGCTGCCCGGCAGCACGCATACGACCGGATCGGCAGCGGAGAGGTTGTGGCGGACACGAAAGCCCACGCCGTTGCCCTTAGCGGCACCGCCTTCGAGCACCGAATGGCCGACGAACGTGCTGCGCAATCCTTCGACCTCGAAGTACTGCGGCTCGAACGGCAGCAGCGTCAGCAAGTGGTCGAGGAATTGCGCGACCTTGCGCGCCCGGGCCGGCTTCCAGGCCCAAACGCTTGGCGCGACGTAATGGATCAGCGTGAGCCCCTGCCCCTTCAGGCGCTTGCCGAGGCGGAAGTTGAAGCCCGGCGAGTCGATGGTGACGACCGCATCCGGTCCGCTCGCCAGCGCGTGGTCCTCCACCTCGCGTAGGCGGCGGCGTAGCTGCGGCACCTTTGGCAGCACCTCGGCGATGCCCATCAGGCTGAGCTCGTGCATCGGAAAGAGCGACTTCAGACCGCGCTCTTCCATCTGCGGGCCGCCGACGCCGGTGAAGCGCACGCCGCCGCCGGCCAACTCCTGCAGCGCACGCATCAGGGCGGCACCCAGTGCGTCGCCGGATGACTCGCCCGCCACCAGCATCAGGTGAGGCGAGCGCGTGAGCCGCAGCTTGCCGGGTGCGCCGACCGTCACGCCGATCAGCCGAGCTCGGCCGGACCGAGGCCGTAGACAAAGACCCCGGCGGCGTCCGCGGCAGCGATCAGTCGGGCGCGGCCCAACACCAGCGTGCCGTCGGCCTCGAAGGCGATACCGGCAAGGCCCGCGTCGCGAACGCTGGTCACCGTGTCGGGACCGATGACAGGCAAGTCGGCGCGGCGTTCCTGCTGACGCTTCTTGAGCTTCACCAGCACCCCGGGCCGGCCGTCGCGCTTCAGGTCGGCGCAGCGGCGCAGCAAGGCGTCCGTGCCTTCGGCCGCCTCGACGCCCAGGACGATGTTCTGCTGGACGACAACCGAGTGGCCGACGTCGGCGTCGCCGAGAGCGCGCGAGACCTTGATGCCGCGGTCGATGTCGGCGCGGTGGTCCAGCGAGGGCTGTACGGCGCCCAGCACCCCGGGCGCGGCGATCAG
>CAIVPW010000142.1 GCA_903907895.1 uncultured Alphaproteobacteria bacterium | reverse complement strand
GATCAAATCGCGGCGCGAGGGGCGGTCCATGATTTACGGCGTCGACTTCGCCGGCACGCAGTCCCTGCTGCGTTTCCTCGTCGCCGACTGCTGCAAAGGACGGCCGGAGCTGTGTGCCCCGGTGGCGAGCATTCTCGCCCAGACCTGTTGTTGAAGAGCGCCTGCGCGGTACCAGACCGCCGGTAGCAAGAGGTCCTAGGCTGCTTGACCGCCTGTCCGTGGTCCGCAAGGCCCCCAGCCCTCTTAGTTGACTACAATCTTATGTAGGCGTTCCCTCATAGGGCTTCAATCGTCCGCTGCGCACGCAGAGGCCGCCAGAAGCACAGCGCGGAGGCGAAGAACCGAAAGGCCCTGGTGGGCCCTGGGGTTACGCGGGGCCTGCAGCCTTCTTCTTTGCCAGGTCGGGCGGCAGGTGGACGCGAATGTGGATCTCGCGCAGCTGCTTTTCCGTGGCTTCGGCGGGCGCGCCCATCAGCAGGTCTTCGGCCTTCTGCGTCATCGGGAAGGCGACGACTTCGCGCAGGTTGGGCTCGTCCGCCAGCAGCATGACCATGCGGTCGATGCCGGGTGCCGTGCCGCCGTGCGGCGGGGCGCCGAAATGGAATGCGCTGAACATGCCGCCGAAGCGCTCTTCCACGTCCTTGCGCGTGTAGCCGGCAATCTCGAACGCCTTCACCATCACGTCGGGCAAGTGATTGCGGATGGCGCCGGAGGAGAGCTCCACGCCGTTGCAGACGATGTCGTACTGGTAGGCGCGGATGTCGAGCGGATCCATCGTCGTCAGCGCCTCCATGCCGCCCTGCGGCATCGAGAACGGGTTGTGCGAGAAGTCGATCTTTTGATCGGTCTCGTTGAACTCGTACATCGGGAAGTCGACGATCCAGCAGAAGCGGAACGCGTTCTTCTCGATCAAGCCCAGCTCATTGCCAAGCCGCGTGCGCGCGAGGCCAGCGAGCTGCGCTGCCTTGGCCGGCTTGTCGGCCGCGAAGAACACGGCGTCGCCCGGCGCGAGATTCGCGGCCTTCTTGATGGCGTCCAGGCGCGCGGCATCGAGCTTGGAGGCGATGGGCCCCTTGGCGCCGTCGCCCTCAAAGATGATGTAGCCAAGGCCGGGCCAGCCTTCTTCTTTGGCCCAGTCGTTCATCTTGTCGAAGAAGCTGCGCGGCTGTCCGGCCGACTTCGGCGCCGGAATGGCACGCACGACCGAGCCTGCGTCGATGGCCTTCGCGAAGATTCCGAAGCCTGAGCCCTTGAAGGCGTCGGTGACGTCGGCAATCACGATCGGATTGCGCAGGTCCGGTTTGTCGTTGCCGTACTTCAGCATCGACTCCTTGAACGGAATGCGCGGGAACGGCGTCGGCGTGACGGTCTTGCCGCTGCCGAATTCGGTGAAGATGCCGTGCACCACGGGTTCGATCGCGGCGAACACGTCGTCCTGGGTGACGAAGCTCATCTCGACGTCGAGCTGGTAGAACTCGCCCGGCGAGCGGTCGGCGCGCGCGTCTTCGTCACGGAAGCAGGGCGCGATCTGGAAGTAGCGGTCGAAGCCCGCCACCATGTAGAGCTGCTTGAACTGCTGCGGCGCCTGCGGCAGCGCATAGAACTTGCCCGGATGCACGCGGCTCGGCACCAGGTAGTCGCGCGCACCTTCCGGGCTGCTCGCCGTCAGAATCGGCGTCTGAAACTCGGTGAAGCCCTGCTCCACCATGCGGCGGCGGATGGACGTGATCACCTGGCTGCGCAGGATGATGTTCTTGTGCAGCTTCTCGCGGCGCAGATCGAGGTAGCGATAGCGCAGCCGCATTTCCTCCGGGTAGTCGTGGTCGCCGAACACCGGGATCGGCAGCTCCTCGGCGGCCGAGAGGACGTCGACGAACTCGATGCGCACCTCGATGCCGCCGGTGGGCAGCTGGGGGTTCACGGTGTCGGCCGTGCGCGCCACGACGCGGCCCGTGAAGGTCACCACCGATTCGGGCTTCAGCCCGTCGGCGGCGGCAAAGGTGTGAGACCCCTGCTCCACCACGAACTGGGTGATGCCGTAATGGTCGCGCAGGTCGACGAACAGCAAGTTGCCGTGGTCGCGCTTGCGGTGCACCCAACCGGACAGGCGGACGACCTGGCCGACGTGCGTATCGCGCAGCTGGCCGCAGGTATGGGTACGGTACGGGTGCAGGGCCATGGGTCGCTTCGCCGGCTGGGAGGAAGAAAGACGGTTTCGCCCCGCCCACCCCCTACGCTCGGAGGCGCCTGGCGCTCGTGGCGCCTGCGCTCGGGGTAGGCCGGAAGCGGGCGCAACAGCGCATGGAAGCCGTGGGAATGTCAAGGCCGCGGCGGCTTTGGCTGGGCGGACGGCGGCAGGGCCCCCGGGCGCTCGGGGTGCGTTTCGATTGCTGCCAGAGGTGTGCAGTTGCTACCAGCAGCCCCCCGCTTTCGTGTAGAAGACGCGCAATGACCCTTGTGACCGATACCGCGTCCCTGGCCGCTGCCTGCAAGCGCCTGGCGCAGGCCGACTACGTCACCATCGACACCGAGTTCATCCGCGAGACGACCTATTGGCCCCAGCTGTGCCTGGCCCAGGTCGCCGGACCCGATGAGGCTGTTGCCGTCGATGCCCTGGCGCCGGGAATCGACTTGGCGCCGCTGATGGAATTGTTGGCCGACAAGGACACCCTCAAGGTGTTCCACGCGGGGCGGCAGGACATCGAAATCTTCCTGCACCTGTTCGGCCACCCGCCGACGCCGGTGTTCGACACGCAGATCGCGGCGATGGTCGCCGGCTTTGGCGAGTCGGTCTCCTACGAGACTCTCGTGACCCGCCTGGCGAATGCGCGCCTCGACAAGCACTCGCGCTTTACCGATTGGCGCCGCCGCCCGCTCACCGACCGCCAACTGCTCTATGCACTCGACGACGTCGTGCATCTGCGCACGGTGTACGAGAAACTGAGAAAGCGCCTGGATGAAACCGGGCGCACCTCGTGGGTGGCGGAGGAGATGCACGCCATCACCCAGCCCGCCACGTACCTGACCGAGCCGCACGAGGCGTGGGAGCGGCTCAAGGTCCGCTCCACCGATCCGCGCTTCCTCGTGGTGCTGCGCGAAATCGCTGCGTGGCGCGAGCGCGAGGCCCAGGCCCGCGACCTCGCCCGCTCCCGCGTGCTGCGCGACGAGACTCTGATCGCCGTGGCCGCCCACCCGCCGCGCGACCGCGCCGACCTCGCCCGCATCCGCGGCATCTCCAAGGGCTTGGCCGAGGGCAATGCCGGCGGCGCACTCTTGGAGGCGGTTCAGACCGCCCTCGAGCTGCCCGAGAATTCACTGCCCAAGCGCGAGAAGATGCGGCGCGTGCCGGCCGGCGTCGGACCCATGGTGGCGCTGCTCAAGGTGCTGCTTAAGATGAAGTGCGAGGACCACGACGTCGCCCAGCAGTTGGTCGCTTCGTCGGAAGAGCTCGAAGACATCGCCGCCGGCCAGAGCGAAACCGCGCAATGCCTGCACGGCTGGCGTTTCGAGGTGTTCGGGGAAGACGCGCTGCGCCTCGTCACCGGCGAATTAGCCCTAGCCGCCCGCAAGGGCAAAGGCGTCGAGTTGGTACCGCTGCCGAAGAGCGAGCCGGCGCCACCGCTGGCCAAGGCCGCCGGCGGCTGAGCCATCCTGAGGTCCTGATCTCGGCCTCACCCTGAGCCCGTCAGACGTCGCGGCCTC
>CAIVPW010000141.1 GCA_903907895.1 uncultured Alphaproteobacteria bacterium | reverse complement strand
CTGCGGTGATGCGCGTATCCGCGAGGCTCAGGGACACTGCGCGGGTGATTTGGGCCCAGCGCAGAAGCGCTGCGACCATGGGCCCGGTCTGCGCGCTGGACCAGTCCGGCGTCTGCCGGCCGAGAAGCAACAGGCCGGGACCTTCTGCCTGGACAACGTCCCGCAGCGCGGCGGCGACGAACAGTGGGGAGAGAGCGTCCTCGGTCCGCACATGCACCGCGCGGTCTGCACCGGCGGCGAGGGCCGAGCGCAGCACGTCTTGCGCGGCCGGAGCCCCCACGGTGACGGCGACGACTTCCTCGGCGCGCCCCGCCTCCTTGAGGCGCAGCGCCGCCTCCAAGGCGGCTTCGTCGTACGGATTCATCACCATGCGCACGCCGGCATGGGCAAAGGTGCCGTCGGCGCCGATGCGCACGGTCTGACTTGCATCCGGCACGCGGCACACCGCCACCAGGATGCGCATGCTCACGCCACCGGGCGGATGCGCGCTTCGTCGAACTGCTGACGGCGCACTGCTTGCGTTGCCTCAAGCCGCGCGCGCACGGCCGGCATGCGGGCCAGGAGCTTCTGGAAGTCGGTGCGGCGCAATTCGTACAGCGCGCAGGGCGTCGCGGCCCGACACGTGGCGTTGCGCGGCTCGCCGGTGAGCAGCGCCATCTCGCCGAAGAAGTCGCCGGCGACAAGGCTCGCCAGATTGTGCTCGAAGCCGCTCGTGTCGATAGTGACGACGCGCACGACCCCGCGCGCAATCAGGAACAGCGAGCTGCCGCGCGCACCCTGCGAGACGATGGTCTCGCCGGCCGGGACGCTGCGCGAGACCAGCAGCGGAACGATGTCCTGGGCGGGGATTTCCGCGAGCAGGGGCACGGTGGCTAGCATCTCTTCCGGCTTGATCTGCAGCGGCTCCACCACGCCGCCGCGCAAGTCGCGTTGCTCCAAGTGCAGGGCGCGCACGAGTTCGTCGGCGATGCCGGGCGGCACGGCGCCGGCCTCGGCCTTTTCCGTGATGGCTTCGGCCTGGGCCAGCGTCACCAGGCGCTGGGCCAGGCGCTCCTGCATCGCGTTCACGAACTCGGGGAACTGAGTCGCGGTGGAGTCGAGCTCGATCTGCGCCTCGGCGGACCAGCCCGCATACATTCCCCGCACTTCGGTGACGATGTCGGCCGGCGTCGAGTGGGCGAGGGCGAGCTGCTGGACGTCGTGCAGGATGTGCGATGCGGCCTGGAAGGCGCCCCACGCGTGCTCGTAGTCGCTGGCGATGGAGTTGCGGCGCAGGCGGTCCGCCATGCCGTGCGCGAACAGGCCGACGACGCGCTGCAGCAACAGGCGGCGACGGCGGCGCATACGGCTGTGGCTGGTGCGCGGCGGCAGGGCCACGTTGTCGCGCACTGCGTCGAGCTCGGCGATTACGCCGGCGGCGAGGTCGCGATAGGTCGTCTCGGAGAGGTGGCCTTTGCGGAAGAGGTTGTGAAAGTAGGCTTGCTCCGACGTGAAGCACCGGGCGAGCAGCAGGCGCCGCTCCTGTTCAGGGTCGAGTTCCGTTCTGCGCAGCTCCTCGAGCTCGTTCTGCACGGCGCGCATGGAATCCTGGAGCTGGCGATTCAGGCCGTCGGCGATGCGCGCCGAGAACAGGCCGCCTTCCTGCAATTCCGGCACCCGCCCGGCCGCGACGCGCAGCGCGCTCAACTGGCTTTCACTGCGACTCACGCGGTCTGCCAATGTCGGCTTGTCGAGGCCAAGCCAGCGCACGAGCGGCTCCATCGACATGCCCTGCACGACCAGCGTGAAGAGCACCGAGCCCATGACGAGGGCGACGAAGGTCTGGCCAAAGTCGTACTGCGTGAGGCCGAGGACGATGGCGATGGCGATGCCGCCGCGCAGACCGCCCCAGAACAACACGGTTTGGTAGGCGATGCTGATCGGTCGGGTGTTGGGCAGGCGTCCCATCAGAGGTGCGAGCGCGAACACGACGAGCGCGCGCGACAAAAGCAGTGCCAAGACGACCCACGCGAACAAGTCGAGGTTGGCGACCAGGTGCGGGATCTCCACGCTGAACCCAACGAGCAGGAACAGCATGGCGTTCGCGGTATTGCCGGCGAAATGCCAGAAGTGCTCGACCTGCTCCTCGTCGGCGGGGGTCATCTTGGTGCGGCCCCAGTCCGTCAGAACGAGGCCGGCCACCACGACGGCGACAACGCCGCTGAGATGGAAGCCGCGTTCCGCCACCACGAAGGTGGCGTAGGCGAGGATCGCGGTGAGCAGCGTGACGGTGAACGAGTCGTCGTGAACTTTGGAGATCAGCCACCCCAAGGCCAGGGCGGCGAGGCCGCCGACGATGGCGCCGCCGAAGAACACCGCCGCGAACTCGGTGATGCCGTCGCCGAAGGTGGATGCGCCGTAGGTGCCGGCGGCGATGACGCCCAGCATGATGCGCGCCAGCACGATGGAGGTCGCGTCGTTCAGCAGGCTCTCGCCTTCCACCAGCATGGTGAGGCGTGCGGGAGCGCCGATCTTGCGGAACAGCGCGACGACCGCGACCGGATCGGTGGAGCTCAAGATGGCGCCGAGCAGCAGGCACTCGGGGAAGCTCAGCGGGCTGACGAGCCACACGATCATCGCGATCAGGAACGACGACAGCAATGCGCCGGGCACGGCCAACGTCAGCACCGGCCACAGGTTCTGCCGCAGCAGGCGGCCGTTGGTGTGGAACGCGGCCTCGAACACCAATGTCGGGATCAGCACGAACAGGATGATGTCTGCCGCCATCGGCAGTTCGGCGAAACCATCGAAGTTCGGCACCGTACGCCGCGCGGCCTCGCCCAGCACCACGCCGACCAGCACTAGCGCCACCGTGTAGGGGATGCGCAGGCGGTCCGACGCAACGCGCACGGCGCCGGCCACCAGCAGCAGCCCGGTCAGCCCGGCGACCAATGTGACGATATCGAACTCAGCCACGCTCTGAAAATCCTCGGCGCGCGTTCGCGCGGTTATTCGGTCCTGGTCGCACCGGGTTGCCACAAGACGTCGCCCGTCGCCGCATTCAGCGCGCGGCCAAGGACGAAGAGGTGGTCGGACAGGCGATTGATGTACTGCAAGGCGATCGGATTGACTGGCTCGGCGGCTGCGAGCGCGAACATGTTCCGTTCGGCGCGGCGCGCAACGGTGCGCGCCAAGTGAACCTGTGCCGCCGCGGGCGCGCCGCCCAGCAGGATGAACGAGGTGAGCGGTCCGAGCGCTTCGTTCATGGCGTCGATTTCCCGCTCGAGGCGAGCGACCTGGTCCGGAACCATGCGCAGCTTGTCCGGGGCGGCGAAGTCTTCGCCGGGCGTGCACAGGTCGGCGCCGAGGTCGAACAGCTCGTTCTGGATGCGCGACAGCATGGCGTCGTGAGTGCCCAGGGTGTGCAGGCGTGCGACGCCGAGCGCCGCATTGGTTTCCTCAACGGCGCCAATGGCGTCGATGCGCGGCGATTGCTTGGTGACGCGGCTGCCGTCGCCGAGCGAGGTCTTTCCGCCATCGCCGCCACGCGTGTAGATGCGCGTGAGCCGCACCATCTCAGCCGCCCGGCGGATACAGCAGGAAGTAGGCGAGCAGCAGCGCGATGGTCACGGCCTGCGAGATGATGCGGCCGCGCATCAAGGTGTTGCCGTGCGTCTTGTTGAATTGCGAGTCCCGAAGCATGCCGAGCACGCCGCTCAGGAGGAATCCGAGCGTGACGATGAGAGACACGATGATCAGGACAATGAGGACGTTCTGCATGGGCGCGGATGTTACCCGCGCCGGGCAGCGTCCAGAAACGCTAAATGGCGGCCTTCTAACGCTTTTTGGCGGCGGCTGGACGGGCGGAGAGCGGGAGGACGAAGCGCAGCGCCGTGTGGCTCTCGGAGACCCGGCAGGTCTTGTTGTCCTTCCAGCCGACGGCGCGGGCGGCTGCCATGACGTCGGCCTCGCGGATGTCCTTGCGGCCCTTGGGATAGACGATCCAGACCGCGCCGGCGGGCGCAATCACCGTCTCGAGCCCCTCCAGGGCCTTCAGGTCCTTGGGCGCCTCGACCCCCAGGAGCACCACGTCGGCGGCCTTGCCGCGGCGGGTGCGCCGAACGGTGCCGGCACGGGCGGTCACCTCGCCGAGCAGGCCTTTGTCGGCGATCTGAAGTGCCACCACCGTGGTCTCCGGCTTGATGCCGAGCTTGTCGATCAGGCCGGGCGGCGCGGTGATGCGCTGGGCCCAGGCGGCGGCCTGTTTGGCGCCCAGCGCAAAGGTCGCCTCGCCGCCCTTGTGCTGCACGACCAGGCTGCCGCCGTCCACCCGCACCCTGCGGATGTCCGCCAGTGGCAGCTTGAGGCGCGGCTGGCCGCGGAACAGGATCTCGTCGGTTTCCAGAAGCGCCCGGCCCTCGGCACGGACGCCGTCGATGATCACCGTGCAGGTTTGTTCCTTCCCCATTGGACGTCCCTGGTGCGCTGCGGGTCGGGCAACGATACTCGGTTCTATGACTCTTGCCCTGGACGGTCCGCGCCGCGGACCCCGTACTCTCCCCGTGCGGCACCTGATCGTGCTGCTGCACGGCTATGGCGCCGACGGCAACGACCTGATCGGCCTCGCCGGCCCATGGAGCGAGCAGGTGCCGCAGGCGCTGTTTCTATCGCCGCATGGCCCGCAGCCCTGCGCCATCAGCCCGATGGGCCGGGAGTGGTTCCCGCTGCGCACCGGCGCCCAGCGCACGGCGGACGACGTTGCGGCCGACCTGCGCGCGGGCGTGGGCGCCGCCGGGGATGCGCTCAACGCCTATTTGGATCGCGAGTTGGCGGCAGTGAACCTGGGTGACCGCGACTTGGCCCTGGTCGGATTCAGTCAGGGCGCGGCCTTGGCGCTGCACGTCGGGCTGCGACGTCCGGCGGCGGCGATCCTCAGCTACTCCGGCGCCATGGGCCCGGCGCCCGAGGTCGCCCCCGAGCCGAAGCCGCAGGTGTTCCTGGCGCACGGGGAGGTGGACAACGTCGTGCCTGCTGCGGCGATGCGCGCAGCAGTCAGTGCGCTCGGCACCATCGGAGTGCCGGTGCGCTGGCATCTCAGCCCTGGCCTTGGCCATGGCATCGACGGGCACGGCGTAACGATGGGTGGCCGGTTCTTGCGCGAGACGCTGCTGAAACCGGCGCCGGCGGGCTAGCCAACCACTATGGATAGCGCCAGAATACGCAAGTAACCGCGGGCGCTGCCGTGGGGGCGCGCCGCCAGTCGGGGAGACTGTTGGATGGCGCCTGAGACTTGTCCGGCGCTCGTGTTGAACGCGGACTACCGTCCGCTGAGCTATTTCCCGCTCTCGCTGTGGCCGTGGCAGGAAGCGGTCAAAGCGGTGTTCATGGACCGTGTGAACATCGTCTCGGAGTACGACCGCGTCGTGCATTCGCCGACGATGTCGTTCCGGCTCCCCAGCGTCGTTTCGCTCAAGCGCTATGTGCAGCCATCGCGCCGTCCTGCGTTCACGCGGTTCAATGTCTTCCTGCGCGACACCTTCGAGTGCCAGTACTGCGGTGACGAAAAGGATCTCACGTTCGATCACCTGATCCCGCGCTCGCGCGGCGGGCTCACCAGCTGGGACAACGTCGTTACGGCCTGCGCTCCCTGCAACCTGCTCAAGGGTGGACGCCTGGCCAGGGATGCAGGCATGTTCCCCAAGGTGCATCCGTTCGAACCGACGGTTGCGGACCTGCAGCGCGCCGGACAACGCTTTCCACCGAACCACCTGCACGCAAGCTGGCGCGACTTCCTCTACTGGGACACGCCGCTGGAGCCGTAATTGGGGCTCAGCAAACCACCGAAACGCAGCGACGCGCTGACGCGTGCCGCTCAGGAGGTCTACGCCTACGCGCTGTCGCTTCCCGGCGCGTGGGAAGACCATCCGTGGGGCGAGAACGTCGCCAAGGTCGGCAAGAAGGTGTTCCTGTTCTCCGGCTGGCACGACAGCAAGGAATGGGGCATCAGCGTGAAGCTGCAGCAGTCGCACGCGGCGGCGATGGCGCTGCCCTTCTGCGAGGCAACGGGATACGGGCTTGGCAAGGCAGGCTGGGTGTCGGCGAAGTTCGCGCCCGGCGAGAAGCCGCTGACGGAGTTGCTCAAGAGCTGGGTACGCGAGAGCTACGGCCACATCGCGCCCAAGAAGGTCCTCGCGCAACTCGATGCACCGGACGATACGCCGGCAAAGCGCAGGCCCGCCGCCAAGAAGGCCGCGCACCGGCCGCGCAAGTCGCGCGCCTAGCTACTGGACCGGGATTGGCACCACGTAGGCGATGCGTTCGAAGTCGCTGACGTCCACGTCGATGCGAACCGTCCATTCGCCGGCCACCGCAAGCTCGGGACCGCTGTATTCGTAGACTCCGGCGGCAACGGGCGCGAGTTCGCGGACGATCGGCTCGATGCCTGCCAACACGTTCGACAGCGATGCGGTGACCGCGCGGGGATTGAGATCGGTCCAACCGGCGCCGCGCAGGGCAACGGTGATGGTGTTGCGTCCCGTTCGCGCCGGCGTCACTCCGATGAGCGCGCTCTTGCCGGCCGAGACGGCGCCCACTGCAACGCCGGCGCCTGTCTCCTCATGGCCGTGTGCTTCGTGCCCGGTAGGCTCGGACAACGAGCGCGGCGGCGCGGTCTGCGCGAGGACGGCCGATATCGACAGAATGGCGACCCCCAGCAGCAATTCCATGCTGATGGTGGTGCTGAGGCGCGCACACGCACGCGGCTCGCCTGCAACGGCACCGGGCGTCAGGCCCAGGCGGTTGTACGCCGCAAGCAACAGCAACGGCGCGGCGAGCCCGTTCTTGGCGAGGAGGCCAACGCCATAGGCGGTCGCCGTCAGGGCAGCGATGTCGCGCACCTGCAGCGCGGCGATGACCGCTCCGGCCGCGGCGAGGACGCCGACGCCGGCTATGGCGAGGCGAGAGAATTGCGGAATCACAAGGTCCGCCTGGGACGGAGGCGCCTGCACCACGGCGATCAACGGGAGGAACGATCCCACCCACAGCAAAGCCGGAATGCCATGCAGCAGCAGGACCGGAGCGGCAATCCAGGGCGTCGCTGCCGTAACGACGTGGCCCGTCAGGGCGATCGTGGCGAGCAGCGCAACGGCGGCGAACGCACCTAACCGGCTGGCGCCGCGCCGCCATGCGAGCCACACGGCGGCGGACAGCAGGATGGCCGCCAGCGATTGACGCGCCTGCGTCGTTGCGAATCCGGCGCGCCACATCTCGATCAGGGAGCCATCTCCGAGCACGACGCCACCCTCGAACACGATCGCCAATCCCGCCGTCGCAATCGCGAGGAACGACGCGCCGGTGACGGTCGGCGACAGCGCCGCTCTCAGTTGCTCCGCCGGCGCGGGGACGAGCAAGACAAACACCGCAGCACCGCCGGCCAATGCAAGCGACAGCATCCACAACGCGCGGTTAACCGCCGCATACCAGCGCCACGGCCCCTCGGCCGTTTCCTCAGCTGCTGCCCATGTCGCCGGCGCGGCGCCGACCGCGAACACGATCGTTCCGGCAATCGGGTGGCCGTCGTCGGAAACGACGCGGTAGCTGAGCAGGTACTGTCCCGGCGGCAGCGCGCGATCCGGCCGAAATGAGTGCGTCTCGCCCGGCGCCGACGTCGCCTCACCAGCCACCGGCGACCCGGATGCATCGATCAGCCGGAGGACAACCGGCCGCACCGCTTCGTTGAATTGCAGGACGACGCCGGCCGGGGCCTCCGGAAGGACGGCCCGGTCGGCCGGCGTCGTCTGCAGTAGCACCGCATGTGCCAGCGCCGGGCCCGCCCACAGGAGCGAGCCCAGCCACCAGCAAAGCAATGCGATGCGGATCATCGGGCCTTAGGGCGCTACGACGCGCAGCCCGGGCATCGGTTGCGGCGGCTCCGGCTGGCCCGCCACGATGGGCTCGACCCATCGATTCGCGCCCTTCTCACACTCCTGGATGACCGGGAAGTACACGGTCGTGCCGGGTGCGTTGGGAACGCGGAAGCGCAGCACGAACGTGTCGAAGAATTCGTGCGGCAGCTTCCCTCCGGTGAAGTTGACCTCCGTCACGCCGGTCGCAGGCGCAGCGCCGGGCGCCGTGGCGAGCGGGCCCGTCTTGGTGGCCACGCTCCACCCCGCCTTGGGTTGCGGCTGCACCGAGGTAATGCCCTCCGGAATGCTAATGCGCACCGCAGTCGTGGGAGAGTCCCCGCAGCCGTGGCCGATGCGGAAGCCGACGGTGAGCGTGGTGTTTGCCGTCGCCTGCGCCGGCTCGAGGCCAACGTGAGCGAGGGAAGCGACGGAATACAAGGAAACGGCGGCAGCCGACAGCGCGGCCGCAGCAAGTACGGAACGGGACATGGTGTTCTCCAATGCAAGCGTAAGTCTGACGAGCCGCGCGCGCGGCAAAGCGTTCAGGCTTGCGCTGGAGGTCCGCGAGGTAGCCCCGGTTCGTAGGCGCCGCGGTGTACAGGCGCGGCGGTCGCAACAAAGGGTGCCTTTGCCGCAACCGCAGTCGGCAACTGCGGCAGTTCGGGCAGCAACGCCGCCAGGGCGACGTGTGCAAGGACGAACGGCACGTCCGCCGGCGCGCGTTCGCCTGTGCCGCCACCGTGATCATGGGGCGCGTGCGGATCGACGCCAACCGCATGGACGTGCGGTGCAAGGCCTACCCGCAGCGTATCGGCCGGATGAGCGCCATACGGCAGCAGCGCAGGCATCAACAGCGCGAGATACGCCAGCAGCGCGATCAGGACGCGGCGACTCTCGCGACCGGGGGTCAGGTGCTGCATCAGGCGGGCCATGCGGCCATCATACGCGCTCGGACAGCCAGATCGCGAGGCGCGTCGCGGTGCGCACGCCGGTTTTCAGCAACGGATAGCCGGGCGCTTCGGCAGCGCCGTGCTCGCGGGCGGTATCGCGGTGCTCGATTTCCTCGGCACGGAACTCGTCGAGCTTGGCGGCGAGGTCCGGTTCGGCGGCGCTCAGGCGCTCGCTTTGGCGGCGGTAGTGATCGTCGATGACTTCTTCGACCGCCTCGGTGCATGCCATGGCGGCCTTTTCGCCCAACAGGGCAGTCGCTGCGCCGAGGGCAAAGCCGGCGGCACCCCAAACCGGCGACAGCAGCGTCGGACGCACGCGGCGCTCGACCAGCAGGTCGTCGAAAGCGTCGAGGTGCCGCTGCTCCTGTTCCGCCATGTGCCGGACGGCGCTGGCGCTGGCCTTGTCCTTCAGGACGGCGAGCTGGCCCTGGTAGATGCGCACGGCCCCAAACTCGCCTGCGTGATCGACGCGCAAGGCGCGTTCGACGAAGGCGTCGGTCGAGAGGTCGCCGGGCAGGTTCGTGGGCTTCATCGGGCCAGCGTACGGGCGGTAAGGCCGGCGAAGGCCGCCAGGCCGAGCGATACCAGGACGTTGTACCCCGCCATCGAAATCCCCAACAGCGACCATTGGACTTCGTTGCAGCGCACGACCGGAGCTGTCTCCAGCAGGCGGCGAAGCTCGTCCGGGGTGGCGGCCGCGCCGGCCGGGACACCCGTGCAGGCGGTAGAGCCCTCCCACCAGCCCTGTTCGACGCCCACGTGAAAGGCGGCGATCCCCGCCCCCGCCAGGAAGGCAACCATGCAAAGGAACGCCAGGGGTGCCGCTGAGCGGGGCTGGCGCTGCGCCGCCGCGGCCGCCGCCCCGCCCGCCAGAATCGTGAAGGCATACGGAACGCGCTGGTACAGGCAGAGCCTGCAGGGCGACAGCCCGCCCCAGACCTGGGACGCGATTGCCGCCCCAACAATGAGCGCCGAGGCCACCGCGATCAGCACAGGGCCGCGGGGGCCGGTCGTGAGGTATCGCACCATTGCCCCACAGTACTGCCTGGCGACGGTGCGTGCGAATGGGCCACCCTGCCGCAAGGCTTGCCCGGAGGGCCGCGGCCGCTATGATCCGCCCCGCTCACGGGTGTGCCCCTGTGGCGGAATGGTAGACGCGGCAGACTCAAAATCTGTTGCCTGCAAGGGCGTGCTGGTTCGAGTCCGGCCAGGGGCACCAAGCTTCTCCGCACTGTAGCAATGCAGGGCCGTCGCTGAAGGACTGCTCATGAAGGTGACAGTGATCGGGGCCGGGGCGGCGGGCCTGTGTTGCGCGGCCATCGTGAAACGGCAGTTCAATGCCGACGTGCGCATCCTGGAGAAAGGCACGGAGGCGGAGATGCCGGGCGTCGGCGTCGCCCTGCTGCCGTTCTCGATTGCGGAGGTGCGACTGTTGGATCGCGACCTCTATCCCGCCTACGCCGAAATGTTCATCCAGATTCCGCGCCAGACCGAATCGTTCGCGGGCTTGAGCAAAGATCCCAAGCTGTCGCGCGTGACCCGGTTCCAGGAGAACCAGTATGCGGGCGTGAAGCGCTCGCAATTGCTGACGTTCCTGAAGGAGGCCGTTAAGCGCGCGGGCATCCCGGTCGAATATGAGGCCGAAGTGACGCCGGAGCGCGTGCGGGCCGAGAAGGCGAGTGTTGATCTCCTGATCGGTGGG
>CAIVPW010000140.1 GCA_903907895.1 uncultured Alphaproteobacteria bacterium | reverse complement strand
GCTTGGCCACGAACGCGCCTTGAGGCCGAGGTCCTGCAGCGCCAGCGCAACGAGGCCGATGGTCACCAGCTCGCCAGTCGCAACAACGACGTCGTACTCGGCGTCATCCACCTTCGAGGAGACGGCATCGACCAGACGCACCAGGTTGTCGGTCGCGCCCGACATGGCCGAGACGACGACGGCGACTTCGTTGCCCGCGTCGTAGACCGCCTTCACCTTGCGGGCGACATTCTTGATGCGGTCGACGGCCCCGACCGACGTGCCGCCAAACTTTAGAACCAGCCGGCCCATGGAATACTTGCGAACCCCCTGCCCCGCGCCGCGCACGGCCCGCGGCGGTGATTGCCGGGGACCAAGGGCGCGTATAGATACTCAAAACGCCCCTACGGCCGCAACGACGGAAGGCTGTTGAAGCCATGGAATCTGCCGCCTCTCGCGCCCCGATCGATCAGGCCGAGGTCGAGAAGTTCTCGGGCCTTGCGGCCAACTGGTGGGATCCGTTCGGCCCGATGGCGCCTCTGCACGCCATGAACCCGACCCGCGTCCGCTACGTGCGCGACCGGTTGTGCGACCATTTCGGCCGGGCGTCCGAAGGCAAGGCGCCCCTCGCCGGCCTCTCGGTGCTGGACGTTGGGTGCGGCGCCGGCCTGCTGTGCGAGCCCCTTGCCCGCCTGGGTGCGGCGGTCACCGGCGTCGATGCGTCGGAGGCGGCCATCGAGGCCGCACGCGCCCATGCCGAGGGTGCCGGGCTCGCAATCGACTATGTCGCCGGCAACGCAGCCGACATCGGCCGCACGTTCGATGCGGTTGTGACGATGGAAGTGGTCGAACATGTACCCGATCTCGCCGCGTTCCTGGGCGACGCGGAGCAGGCGCTCGCGCCGGGCGGCGTGTTCCTGGCTGCAACGTTGAACCGCACGTTGAAGTCCTACGCGGCCGCCATCATCGGTGCGGAATACGTACTGCGCTGGCTGCCGCGCGGCACTCACGACTGGAAGAAATTCGTCCGTCCCGCCGAATTCGCGCGGGCGCTGCGCGCGCACGGGCTGCGCATCGTCGACCTGACCGGCGTGGAGTTTGCGGCATCAACCGCGACATTCGCGCTGACCCGCGACGTGGACGTGAATTACCTGCTGAGCGCGACGCGCTAGGATTTCTGCAACCCGCTTCGCGTCGCCGCGGAGTTCGTGGGCTTGGCGGCCCCGCTAGGCGTCACCGCGGCTGGGCCACGGCAGTTCGCCGAACTCGATGCCTTCGTCCTGCAGCGCCTCGGCTTCGTCGCCGGTGGCGCGCCCGTAGATGTTGCGCGGGGCCGACTCGCCGTAGTGAATCTTCCTCGCCTCTTCGGCGAAGCGGCCGCCGACGTTGTCGCAACTGTTCTCGATGAACTCGCGCATGTTGGTGAGCACCTTCATGGCGTGTTCGGCGGCGGCGCGGCGTTCGGCGTCGCCCTTACCGGTCGAGATGTTCGGGGCCATGGGCGCGCGCACGACCCGCACGTCGCCGCACGCCGGACAGGCGACATGGCCTGCCTTGGCTTGGGCGTCGAACGCCGCCGAGTCTGGAAACCAAGCCTCGAATACGTGATCGTGCGAGCAGCGGATGTCGTAGACAACCATTCTTGCCCCCGGGGAATTTGCCCGCTTCCACAAGGAGATACCGCCTTGCTGAGCGAAAGAAAAGAACGCTGTCACCGGACGGTCACGACCGCGGCAACCTGATGCAATCTGGCCACGCAGACAGCCCCCCGTCTCCTTGGATCGCCCGCTTTGGCCGCAGGGTCGATCGCGCCCAGACCGTGCTGGACCTGGCCTGCGGCACTGGGCGGCATGCTCGGTTCTTCGCTGCACGCGGCCACACCGTGCTGGCAGTCGATCGCGACCCCCAACTCGACGCCGCGCCCGGCCTGGAAGTGTTAACGGCTGACCTGGAGTCAGGCCCGCTGCTGGACACTCTGATGCGGCGCAAATTTGGGTGTGTCGTCGTGGCGAACTACCTGCACCGGCCGCTGCTGCCGTGGATCGCCGGCGCAGTGGAGGCCGGCGGTTGGCTGCTCTACGAGACCTTTGCCGAGGGCAATGAACGCTACGGGCACCCGCGCAACCCGAACTTCCTGCTCAAACCGGGCGAACTGCTGGGCGCGGCACGGGGCGAACTGACGGTCGTCGCCTACGAGCATGGATTGGTGGGTGAGGGCAGCAGCCGGGCGGTGATCCAGCGCATTGCCGCGCAGCGAACCGAGGACGTTCCGCTGCTTTAGTCGGGGAAGCGGAAGTCGCGATCGTGGGTTAGCGCCGGGATGCGGCGGCGTGCCTCGGTAACTTGCGCCGGGTCGATGGTGGCCGTGATGACGGAGGGGGTGTCGCCTGCTTCCGCCAGCACCTCGCCCCACGGTGCGACGATCAGCGAGTGCCCGAAGGTGCGTCGCCCGCCCGGGTGCGTGCCGCATTGGGCCGGCGCCACGACGTAGCACCCGTTTTCGATCGCCCGCGCGCGCAACAACACGTGCCAGTGCGCGCGGCCCGTCACCTCGGTGAACGCAGATGGCACCACCAGCATGCCTGCGCCGCCTTTGGCCAGCGCGCGGTACAGGTGCGGGAAACGCACGTCGTAGCAAACCGACAGGCCAGCCTTGAGCCATGGCAGGTCGGCGATCACCGCGTGCTCGCCGGCGCCGTACGTCGCCGATTCGCGGTAGCTGCGATCGGGCAGATCGACGTCGAACATATGAATCTTGTCGTAGCGCGCCCGCACACTGCCATCGGGTGCGAACAGCACCAGGCGATTGGCGAGCTTATCGCCGTTGCGCACCGCCACCGTGCCAGCCAGAACCCAGCGCGCCGCCTTGCGTGCGGCATCACCGAGCGCGCGCACGGCCGCATGGGTCTCCTCGCGGGTGGCGTCGCGCGCGGCCGCTGCAGAATCGGCCGCCATCAAGGCGACGTTTTCAGGCAATGCGATGAAGTCCGCGCCCTTGCCCGCCGCCTCGGCGATCCCCGCGGCAGCGGCCGCAAGGTTCACATCGAGATCGTCGCCCGCATTTACCTGCACACAGGCAGCCGTGAATGCGGTCACGACGCGCCTTCGCGCACCACGCGCGCCAAAGTCAGGACGTCCACGTGCGTGGCGCCGGCACGCAGCAGCGCATTGGCGCAGGCCTCCACCGTGGCGCCGGTGGTCATTACGTCGTCCACCAGGATCAGGCGCTTGCCACGCACGCGCTTCTCGCGGCCGGGACGAATGCGGAACGCGCCTTGCACGTTGTCGAACCGGCCGAGGCGCGTGCGCGTGCCCTGTGAGGGTGTGTTGCGCGTGCGCTGCAGGGCATCGGCGAGCACGGGCAGCCGCCCTGCCTGCGCCGCACCGAAGGCCAATAGCGCCGACTGATTGTAGCGGCGGCGAAACAGGCGCCAACGGTGCAAGGGCACGGGCACCAGGGCATCAGCGTCCGCCATCAGCTCGGCGCCGGCGCGCGCAAGCCAGGCACCAAATGCCGGCGCAGCATCCGTGCGGTCGCCGTGCTTCAGGGCCAGAATGGCATCACGGCTGTGGTCGTCATACGCCAGCACTGCCCGCGCCTTGCGAAAGCGCGGCGGCGCCGCGATGCACTCCCCGCACAGCATCCCAGGCACTGTTTCGAACTGGAAGGGCGTGCCGCAGCAGGCGCACACCGGATCGGACAGGAAGCGCAGCTTGCTCCAGCAGGTGCTGCACAACTGACGCTGGCCCTCGACGGTCGCCTCGCAGGTCAGGCAGCGCGGCGGCAACAACGTGTCGAGCGCCAAGCGCCCAAGTTGGGCACCGAAAGCGAAACTGCGGCTCAGGATCGCGGCCATGGGCCTGATTATCCCCTGGCGCGGAGCACTTGCACACTTCTAGATGGGCACGTGGAAGCCCCCTTCGACCGTCGCGCCAAGCGCCTGCATCGCAACCGTGCCGCCGGAGGCCTGGCACACCACGACTTCCTGCTGCGCCTGGCGTCCGACGAACTCGGCGCGCGCCTGGCCGAGCGCGGGCAACGGTTCGAACGGGCGCTCGCCATTGGCGGCGGGATGCCGCTGCTCGATGCAATGCTGCCCCATGCCGCCACGGTGTACCGGTCCGATGTCTCGGCCGCGATGCGGCCGACGGTGGTGGCCGACGAAGAGTGGAACCCGTTCGCCCGCGAG
>CAIVPW010000139.1 GCA_903907895.1 uncultured Alphaproteobacteria bacterium | reverse complement strand
CGACTATCAGGAATCGTGGCAGCCCACGGCCATGTCCGCGCAGGCGCTGGCGTCCGCCCAGGACATGGCGCGCAAGGTGGTGGACAACCTCGGCGGCTACGGCCTGTTCGGCGTCGAGTTCTTCGTGGTCGGCGATACGGTGATCTTTTCCGAGCTATCGCCGCGGCCGCACGACACCGGCATGGTGACGCTCATCTCGCAGAACCTGACCGAGTTCGACCTGCATGCGCGTGCAATTCTCGGGCTGCCCATTCCGGCCATCCGGCAACTTGGTCCTGCCGCGTCGGCCGTCATTCTCGCCGACCGGAATGCCGAGACCTTCCGCATCACCGGCCTGAGCGATGCGCTCCGCCCGCAGGCGTCCGGCATCAGCGTCGACGTGCGCATTTTCGGCAAGCCCTCCACGCGAGCCTACCGGCGGATGGGCGTTGCGTTGGCGCTCGCCCCCGACGGCGATACCGACACCGCACGCGCCGCCGCCCGCACCGCGGCGGGTCGCGTCAAGATTTCGTACAATCCGCTTTGAGTGCGAATCCTCCGCTGACGGTGAGGAGCGTGTCAGGAGGCAGTTCCGCCGATATGAAGATGCCGTCAATGCAGCCAGGGTGTTCGGTCGCCTGGCGCGCGCTTGAGCGCTGCCTTAGGGTTGATCCGTTTGGACGTCGCCAGCAAGGAGGACTCCGTGGAATTTCATCGTGGCAGACTCGTTGATCACGTGCATCTGCACGCGCGGGACCTGAAAGCGACCCAACGCTTTTATGCCGCGCTCCTGGATGTCCTGGAGATCCCGTACGTCAGCGATGATTGGCATTTCAATGCGGACGAGCTGTGGATCGACGCCGGCAAGCAGGGCTCGTCGGTGCATCTGGCGTTCCAGGCCAAGGATCGCGCCACGGTAGAGCGCGTCTATCAGGCGGGGCTTGCTGCCGGCGGCCGCGACAACGGCGCGCCGGGCGAGCGCAAGTATCATCCCGGCTACTTTGCTGCGTACCTGCTCGATCCCGACGGCAACAACATCGAGGCCGTCTTTCACGGCCCGGCAACACGCTCCGCCGACAGCGTCGTGGTGCGCGCGTGAGCCCAGCACTCGAATTCGTCGTGAGCGCCGTCGTCATCGGGGTTGGCGCGACCGCCGTCCTCGACCTTTGGGGCCTGTTCCTATTGCGCGCGTTCCGCATCGAGCCTCCGTACTACGCGATGGTGGGACGCTGGCTGGGCCACATGCCGCGCGGTCGTTTCGCGCATCGCTCCATCGGTGCGGCCGAACCGGTATGGGGCGAGGCGGCGCTTGGCTGGGCGTTCCACTATGTCGTCGGCATCGTCTTCGCGGCGGGGCTGCTGGCGGTCGTCGGCCTGGAATGGGCGCATCGGCCGACGCCGCTGCCGGCTCTCGCCGTCGGCGTGCTTACGGTGGTGGCGCCGTTCTTACTCATGCAGCCGGCGATGGGCTTCGGCATCGCTGCCGCCCATGCGTCCAACCCGGCCAAGGCGCGCGTGCGCAGCTTGGCGACGCACTTCGCGTTCGGGGTCGGCCTCTACCTGGCGGCTCTTGCTAACGCCGCTCTGATCCCGTAACGAAGTCCGCCTTCGCGCTCAGGGGAACGATCCATGCCACGCAAATTGATTTCGTCCGGCTCCAAGTTCGAGGAGCAGATCGGCTACAGCCGTGCCGTCGTGGACGGCGAGTGGATGTTCCTGTCGGGCACCACGGGGTTCGACTACAAGGCCAACACCATTTCCGACGATGTCGTGAAGCAGACCGAGCAGTGCTTCGTGAACATCAAGGCGGCGATGGACCAGGCCGGCTTCACGCTCGCGGACTCGGTGCGCGTGCACTACATCCTGCAGAGCGCCGGCGATTTTGAGCGCATCTGGCCGGTGCTGCAGAAGCACCTGTCTCAGGTGCGTCCCGCCATCACCATGTGGGAAGCGAAACTCTCCGATCCCAAGATGAAGATCGAGATCGAGATCACCGCCAAGAAGCCGAGCGGACGCTAGACCTTCAGCTTCGCCAGGCTGCGCTCGACGTAATGCGTTGCGTCGAGCCACTTCGGCTCGCTCCAGCGGTTCGCCAGCTCGTCGCCGGTCACGTTCTCGACGCGCTGCTGGATCCAGTAGACGTTGCCGAACGGGTCGCGGACGCGACCCACCTTGTCGCCGAAGCCGAGGTGGGTGACTTGGGTAACGAGCGTCGCGCCCGCCTGCACCGCGCGCTGCACGCTTGCCTCGGCGCTGCGCACATAGAGGCGCAGGAATGCGGGCGTCGGTGACCAGCCTTCGGGTGCGTCGAACATCAGCACCATCGCAGTACCGATGCGCATCTCGGCATGGGCGATGCGGCCTTCGGGGTTGGTGATGCGCCCTTCTTCTTCGGCGCCGAACGCCCGCGTCAGGAAGTCCATCAGCCCGGCGGTATCTTGCCCAATGATCCACGGCGTTACCGTGGTGTAGCCGCTGGGTACCGTTTCGATCGCGTCCTGCATAGGGGCCTCCGTCGCGCATCCTCCGATGCGGTCACGGCGATCTTACCGGGCCCGCACGCGGTTGTTCCTGGTGTTGTGCTCCAGTTCCACCAGGCCAAGCAACTCCAGCACGGGTGGCACGTAGTTGGCGAAGCGGCCGCGGTAGCCTTTGCGCAGGCCGTAGTAGCCGCGCACGGGGTTGTTGGCGTCGCGCGCCCACGCCTCCACGGTGCCGGGCAGCACGGGCTTGCCCTCGTCGGCGGTGCCGAGCGGCATCCAGTCGTTGTGCGTGCGGAGCATGGCGTGCAGGTCCTCGATGCAGCGCAACTGGTACGACAGCCGCGT
>CAIVPW010000138.1 GCA_903907895.1 uncultured Alphaproteobacteria bacterium | reverse complement strand
CCACTCGTCCTGGCTCGATATTGTGGTGCTGAGCACCATCGTGCCGACATCCTTCATCGCCAAGCAGGAGATCGCCTCTTGGCCTGGGTTTTCGATCCTCGCCAAGCTGCAGCGCTCGGTGTTCATCGAGCGCAAGCGCGGAAAGGCGAAGGAAGGTGTCTCCGGCATCCAGAAGCGGCTGCTGGCCTCGGACAACCTGGTTCTATTCGGCGAAGGGGGCACGGGCGATGGCAACACCGTACTGCCCTTCAAGTCCTCGATGTTCTCGGCCGCCGAAACGGTCGTGCGGGGCAAGACGCCCTTGGTCCAGCCGGTCAGCATTGCCTACACACATCTAGATGGCTTTCCGCTCGGCCGCCGCGCGCGCCACCGCCTCACATGGTACGGCAGCATGTCGTTGGGTGGGCACCTCTGGGGCGTGCTGGGTCAGGGGAATGCCCGCGTCGCGGTCGAATTCCACCCAGCCGTTCGCATCGCCGACTTCGCCTCGCGCAAGGAATTGGCGGCGGCGTGTCAGAAAGCGGTGGCGCAAAGCCATAGCAGGGCGCTTACCGGCCGCCTCCTCCCTCGCGTGGCAGGGGCCCACGCCCAGCCGGCTGCTTGACGCGCACCGGTCGGGACCTGCTAACGTCCCTGCACGCCTAAACGCTCCGGCCGGGTTACCGGCCTCACCATGCGGGTCGCTGCCGCTCGGCGGCGCCCGGTGCAGGACTGTGTCCCAGCTGGAGCCGAAACGACTTTGCCAGAAGCACCGCACAAGAAACTGTTCATCAAGACCTACGGCTGCCAGATGAACGTCTACGATTCCGATCGTATGGCGGACGTGCTGGCGCTGCAGGGCTATGAGCAGTGCGATTCGCCCGAGGCAGCCGACCTCGTGCTGCTGAACACCTGTCACATCCGGGAAAAGGCGTCGGAGAAGCTCTATTCCGAGCTCGGCCGCCTTCACGCGCTGCGTCGCGAGCGTCGCGGGGCCGGCAATGACCTGCGCATCGCGGTCGCCGGCTGCGTTGCCCAGGCCGAAGGCGAAGAGATGCGCCGCCGCGCACCCTACGTGGACGTCGTGGTCGGCCCGCAGGCCTATCACCGCCTGGGCGATCTTATCGGCGGGCTCGGCAAAGAAGGCGAACGCGTCGACACGGAATTTCCGGCGGACACGAAGTTCGCGCAACTGCCGCAGCAGGAGCGCAGCGCGCCTGCCGCGTTCCTCACGGTGCAGGAAGGCTGCGACAAGTTCTGCACCTTTTGCGTCGTGCCTTACACGCGTGGCGCCGAGTACTCGCGTCCCATGGACGACGTCCTCGCCGAGGCGCGTCGCCTCGTCTCGCTCGGCGCGCGCGAAGTCACGCTGTTGGGGCAGAACGTCAACGCGTATCACGGCACGCGCGCCGATGGTGGCCGCTGCTCGCTCGGCGAACTCGTGCGCCGGCTTGCCGACATCCCCAGGCTCGACCGCATCCGATATACCACCTCGCATCCGTGCGACATGGACGAGGACCTGATCCGTGCGCACGCGGAAGTGCCGGCGCTGATGCCGTTCGTGCATCTGCCCGTGCAGTCCGGCTCCGACCGCATCCTGGTGGCGATGAACCGCCGGCACCGTGCGGATGAGTATCGCGGCGTGGTCGATGCGTTGCGTGCCGCCCGCCCGGACCTTGCGCTGTCGGGCGACTTCATCGTCGGCTTCCCTGGCGAAACGGACGCCGACTTCACTGCAACGCTGCAGCTCGTGCACGAAGTCGGCTACGCGCACGCCTACTCGTTCAAATACAGCCCACGGCCGGGCACGCCCGCCGTCGCTCTGGCAGATCAAGTCTCGGAGACGGTAAAGGCCGAGCGCCTCGCTGCGCTCAACGAATTGCTCGAAGAGCAGCGCATGGCCTTCGACCGCTCTCAGGTGGGGCGCACCCTCAGCGTCCTGATGGAACGCAACGGCCGCTACGCCGGGCAACTCGGCGGCCGCAGCCCGTACATGCAGGCCGTGCACGTCGATGCGCCGGCCGAGCTGTTCGGCACCATCGCCGAGGTGACGATCACCTCCGCCGGACCCAACAGCCTGACCGGGCACCTGAAGGACGGACAGCGCTCCGCCGACGCCGCGTGAAGTCATCCCGTCCGCGCAAGCAAGGCGGCGCCCGCAACGCGCCGCCAGCCAAGAAATCATCGGGCGGCATGCCGCTCGAGATCAACTTCGATGACAACCGGTTGCTGACGTCGCTGTTCGGCGAGCACGACAGGCACCTCGCGCGCATCGAGAAAGAACTCGGCGTCGTTGTCTCTTCGCGTGGCAACCGCGTGTCGATCAGCGGTAGCGCGCCGGCGCAGGAATCGACCAAAATCGCGCTGACCCACCTTTACGACCAGGCGCGCCGCGGGCACGAGGTCGATGACGTCGCCGTCGCCAGCGCCATCCGCCTGGCCGAAGGCGGCACCGCCGCGCAGGGCGAAGAAGATGGCTGGCACACGGACGCGGTGATCCAGACGCGCCGCCGTCCGATCCTGGCGCGCTCGCCGCGTCAGGCGGAATACATCCGCGAGCTGCGCGCCAACGACATGGTGTTCGGCCTCGGTCCCGCCGGCACGGGCAAGACGTTCCTCGCCGTCGCCGTCGGCGTCTCCATGCTGCTCGAGGGCCGCGTCGAACGCATCATCCTGTCGCGCCCTGCCGTGGAAGCGGGCGAGCGCCTCGGCTTCCTGCCGGGCGACCTCAAGGAAAAGGTCGACCCGTATATGCGTCCGCTATACGACGCGCTGTACCATTCGCTGCCGGCCGACCGTGTCGCGCGCTCGCTCGATTCGGGCGAGATCGAAATTGCGCCGCTCGCCTTCATGCGCGGCCGCACGCTGAGCAACGCGTTCATCATCCTGGATGAAGCGCAGAACACCACCCCGGTGCAGATGAAGATGGCGTTGACGCGCATGGGCGAGAATTCGCGCATGGCGGTGACGGGCGACCTCTCGCAGGTCGATCTGCCCAAGGGCCAGTACTCGGGCCTCCAAGAAGCCGTGCAGGTGTTGCGCGGCATGGAGGGCGTCTCCTTCGTGCGTTTCGGTCAGGCGGACGTCGTCCGTCACCCGTTGGTCACACGCATCGTCAAAGCTTACGAAGAAGCGGAAAGCGGCAAGAGCGAAAAAAAATGAGCGAAAATTGTCTGGTGCAGATCATGGCGCCGAACGAGGAATGGTTCCGCGTCCTCCCCGATGCCAATCAGATGGCGACCGACGTCATCCAGCGTGCCGTGCGGGACAGCGGCAAGGTGCATTCGAGCAGCGAAGTGTCCGTCGTGTTCAGCGACGACCGCGAGCTGCAGCTCCTGAATAAGGAGTACCGCAGCATCGACAAGCCGACCAACGTGCTGTCGTTCCCGGGGCCAGAGCTGCCGGCCGAGGACCCGAACGCCTACACCGCCGGCGGCCGACCGCAGGTTCTGGGCGACATCGTGCTCGCCCTGGAAACGACCGAGCGCGAGGCCAAGGAGCAAGGCAAGGAGCTCAAGCACCACGTCGCGCACCTGCTGGTGCACGGCACGCTGCACCTCTTGCGCTTTGACCACGAGAACGACCGCGACGCGGAGCTGATGGAGAACCTCGAGCGCAAGGTGCTCGCCGCTCTCGGCATCGGCGATCCGTACGTCGTGCCGGGCGACGAAGACGAGGATGAGCCCGCATCGGCACCCGCTGAAGCGGACGAGCCCGCCGTGGCGGCGGCGCCGCAACAACGCGCCAAGGCTCCCGCTGCCAAGGCGGCTTCGCCCAAGCGCCGCAAGCCTGCCAAAGCGGCAGCGCCGAAGCGTGCCGCGCCGAAGCGGTCTGCACCAAAGCGCAAGCCAGCCAAGGCCGCAGCGCCGAAGCGGGCCGTGAAGCGGCCAGCCGCCAAGCGTGCGGCGCCGAAGCGTGCGGCGCCCAAGCGTGCCGCACCCAAGCGGACGGCAGCCAAACGCGCTGCGCCGAGGCGAGTGGCGTCCAAGCGCGCCGCGCCCAAGCGCGCCGCGCCCAAGCGCGCCGCGCCCAAGCGCGTCTCGCCCAAGCGCGTCTCGCCCAAGCGCGTCTCGCCTAAGCGCGTCTCGCCTAAGCGTGCCGCACCGAAGCGTACCGCGCCGAAGCGTTCGGTCGCGCGACGCGCGGCTCCGCGCAAGGCGGCGGGCAAGTCGCGGTCCAAGAAGCGGTAATGAGTCGCCGTCCCTCCGATCCGGCCGAGATGGACGAAGCCGGCCGCCGCCCCGAGGCGGAGGCTCCGTCCGTCGCGCAGACGTTTGCTGATTGGCTGCGCGGCCTGGCGGGACGCAACAGCGAGACGGATGAGCGCGAAAGCCTGACCGAGCTCCTCGGCGAGGAGGGTAAGGTGTTCGAGAACCTTGCGCCGGGCGAACGCCTCATCCTGCTCAACGTGCTCAAGCTCGGCGAGGTGCGGGTCGGCGACGTGATGATCCCGCGCGCCGACATCGTCGCAGTGGACGAAGAGATTCAGCTCACAGACCTCATCACGACATTCCGCGAAGGTGTGCACTCGCGGCTGCCGGTCTATCGCGACAATCTCGATGAGGTTTTGGGTGTCGTCCACATCAAGGACGT
>CAIVPW010000137.1 GCA_903907895.1 uncultured Alphaproteobacteria bacterium | reverse complement strand
TGGCGGCCTGGGTCGCCGCCTCGGGTTCCGTCAGCTTGCGCGCGGCAGTCGCTTCGCCCTTGCGGCGTGCTTCATCTTCCTCGCGCTTGCGCGTTTCTTCTTCGGTCTTGCGCTTCTCGGCCTCGTCGCGTTCGCGTGCCAAGCGCGCGTCTTCGTCGGCGCGGCGGCGTGCGTCTTCTTCGGCCTTGCGGCGCATGTCTTCGTCGCGGGCGCGCGACTGGTCGACGGCGCGGGCACGCGCCGCCTTCTCGCCATCGGTCAACGACTTCAACACGACGCGAGCGCGCTGCGATGCCGCGGACGGCGCGGACGGCGCGGGCGGCGCTGTGACCGGAGCCGGCGGCGCGACCGGTGCGGCGCGCGTCTCGATGACGGGGGCGGGCGGAGGAGCGGGCGGCTCGTGCTGCTGCGGCGCGGGTGCCTCCGGCGCGGGCGGCTCGCCCACGTCGTTGAACACGCCTTCGCCACCGCGCGGCACAGCGCGCTTCTTCTTGACCTCGACCTGCACCGCCTTGCTGCGGCCCCGGCTGAAGCTCTGACGGACCTGGCCTGAGCCCACCGTCTTCTTGATTTCCAAGCGGCGGGGCGCCTTCAAGGTCAGCGGCGCGTCGTCAGATTCTTTGTCGCTCATGACAAACCTGTTGCGTATGCGGTAAGGGCGCCATCAGGCGCGGGTTCGGGGCGAACTGGATCGCTGATGTCCGGGGCGGAAACGCCGCGCAGGCCGCGCAAGCGACGCGCCTCACGCAGAAATCGCTCGGTCAAGGTGCCCGGGATGAGGGCTGCATGTACCACATTTTCCCGCCCCAGGGCGAAACTCATTTCGGCCACGCTGAGCCAGGTGATGTGGGGCAAGCTCTTTGCAAAACCAGCCCCTTTGGCGTGGGCGTTCGCCGATGCATCGGACGCGGTGAGAACCGCCGCGAGACGGCCCTTGAACATTGCCGCCTCCACCTTGTCGAAGCCCGCGACCGCGGCATTGGCACGCCGCAACAAGCCAAATAGCTCGTGTACACGCTTCTCGACCGCCCGTTCGGTGGCAATCGCAAGATCGGCGGGCACATCCACCTTCTGCTGGGCGGCACGCGAGAAGTGATTCTTCTCGACGGCAAGCGCCAGCAGGGCGCGGTCGGCCGTTACCCACATGCCACGGCCGGGCAATTGCTCGGCAACGTCGGGCACGACGACACCTGCAGGATCGACCACGAAGCGGATCAATCCTGCCGGCGATTCGGATTCGCCGCTAACGATGCAGCGCCGCTGCGGGTCGTGCTCCGTTTTGCTCAGGCGTCGCCCTCCGCGGCCGGTTCTTCGTCGAACCAGTGCGCACGCGCCTTCATGATAATGGCGTTGGCGTCGTCGGCCGTGAGACCGGCGTTCGGTAGCAAGTCCATCAGCTCGTCGCCAGCAAGGTCGCCAAGATCATCGAGCGTCTTGATGTTCTTCTCACCGAGCGTGACCAGCATTGCGGGCGTGAGGCCCTCGATGGCGGCAACGTCGTCGGTGACGCCGAGCTTGCGGCGCGTCGCCTCGAACTCCTGGTTGCGGACTTCGAGGTACAGCTTCGCGCGCTTTTGCAGCTCGCCGGCTACGCCCGGATCGAGGCCCTCGATCGAGCCAAGCTCATCTTCTGCCACGAACGCAATGTCCTCCACCGTAGAAAACCCCTCCGTCACCAAGAGCTGGGAGAGGAACTCGTCCACATCCAGCGTCGAGACGAACAGCGCGGTGCGCTGGCGGAACTCTTCCTGGCGGCGCTCCGATTCTTCCTTCTCGGTCAGGATGTCGATATCCCAGCCGGTCAGCTGCGAAGCCAGGCGCACGTTCTGGCCGCGGCGCCCGATGGCAAGGCTCAGCTGATCGTCGGGCACGACGACTTCGATGCGCTGCGCTTCTTCATCCAGCACGACTTTGGCGACTTCTGCCGGCGCCAGTGCGTTGACGATGAAGGTCGCGGCATCCGGCGACCATTGGATGATGTCGATCTTCTCGCCCTGCAGCTCGTTCACGACGGCCTGCACGCGCGAGCCGCGCATGCCGACGCACGCGCCGACCGGATCGATCGAAGCATCGTTCGAGAGCACCGCGATCTTGGCGCGGCTGCCGGGATCGCGCGCCACAGCCTTGATCTCGATGATGCCGTCGTAAAGCTCCGGCACTTCCTGCTTGAACAGCTGGATCATGAACTGCGGATGAGTGCGCGACAGGAAGATCTGCGGGCCACGCGGCTCGCGGCGCACGTCGAAGATGTAGGCGCGGATACGATCGCCCTGGCGGAACGATTCGCGCGGCAGCAAATCGTCACGGCGCACAATGGCTTCGGCGCGACCCAAATCGACGATGACGTTGCCGTAGTCGACGCGCTTGACCAGACCGTTGGCGATCTCGCCGATGCGGTCCTTGTATTCCTCGTACTGACGCTCGCGCTCGGCCTCGCGCACCTTCTGCACGATGACCTGCTTGGCGGTCTGTGCGGCGATGCGGCCGAAGTCCACGGGCGGCAGCGGCTCGGCGAGGATGTCGCCGGCTTGGGCGTCGGGATTGTGGCTCTTCGCCTCGGACAGGGCGATCTGCGTCGCCTCGTTCTCGACGGTCTCGCACACTTCGAGGCAGCGGAAGATGCGGATCTCGCCGTTCTTCGGGTCGATCTCGGCGCGGATGTCGTTCTCGTGGCCGTATTTGGAGCGCGCGGCCTTCTGGATCGCCTCTTCCATCGCGGCGATCACCGTCTCGCGCTCGATGCTCTTCTCGCGCGCGACAGCGTCCGCGATCTGGAGCAACTCCATGCGGTTCCAGCTGGTCGTTGGCGTATCGTCGACGTCTGCAGCCATGGTCTTCACCCTGTTGGCCCTAAACCGGTTGTCCTGAAGCGCGAGCGGCGGCCCGGCGATTTTGTTCGCGTGCGATGAGTTCGTCCGTGAGTACGAGCTTGGCGGCCTGGATGGCGCCGAGCGGAATGGAATAGGACTGGTCGTCCACCTTGATGCGCACGTCGGCGCCCTCGATGCCCTCGAGGATGCCGCGGAAGCGCTTGCGGCCGTTCAGCGGAGCGGCCGTCTCGATCTTGGCTTCCTCGCCCTTGAAGCGCTCGTAATCGGCGGCCTTCACCAGCGGCCGGTCGATGCCGGGGCTGCCGACTTCGAGGTCATAGGCGCCCGCGATCGGATCTTCGACGTCGAGCACTGCCGAGACGTGCCGGCTCACCGCCGTGCAGTCGTCGACGTTCATGGAGCCACCGTTCACGGGCTCGGCGAGGATCTGCAGGGTTGGGCGGCTGCCGGACAGCAGGCGCAGTTGCACCAGCTCGTACCCCAGAGAGGCGAGCGAGGGTGCAAGCAAATCCTGCAATTCCTGCGTCTTGTTGCCGGTCATCAAAACCCCGCGCCCCGCCCAAGCTTGCAGCAAGCGGGCACGAGGCCCGTCCTGCAATGGAGGCGCACAAATAGCTCCACGGTCCGGCCTGCCGCCCGGCCCGTCGCTCTCGGGTTTTTCCGGAAAGGAAGCGAACTGGAAGGTTCGCTTTCAGACGCCGTACTGACGATGCATCAGGCCGACCGAATGGGACCGATATAGGCCGCGAACGTCCGCCCGGCAACCGCAAAATGCCCCAATAGGGCGCGCGCCCCAGGGGGCGCCCGGAAAAGCCTGAGGCCAAGCTTGGCGCTCGGCTAACCCCTGGGGCGGCGCGAAAAGCTTAGGAAAACCGGCTTCCGGCCGGCGGCTCGGGCCCGTTGCTCGTAGCGGGTTTCGGGCCAATCGGCCGGCCGTTCGCGCCAGTCGGCCGGTCCTTCTGCGTTCCACACGAAGTCCGGGTGACGGACGATGCGCGCCAACGCCCAGGTGCAGTACTCGGTGTGGTCGGTGGCGAACCGGAACTCGCCGCCGTCCTTGAGCAGGCGCGCCAGCAGGTCGAGGGTTTCGGTGCGCACGAAGCGGCGGCGATGATGGCGCACCTTGGGCCAGGGATCGGGGAACAAAAGGAAAACACGTGCGACGCTCGCCGGCGCGAGCGCACTGACCAGCTTGAACGAGTCGGTGTCGGCGATGCGAACGTTGTCGAGCTGCCGATCGCGCACGTGGCGCAGCAGGCTGCCGATGCCGTTCAGGAACAACTCGGTGCCGATGATGCCGACGTCAGGGTGCGCTTCCGCCTGCGCGGCTAGGTGCTCACCCCCGCCAAACCCGAGCTCGATCCACACTTCGCGCTTGTCCGGAAAGACGGCCGCCGGATCGATGACCGCGCCCTCGGCAACGGCCAAGCGCAGGCGCGGCAGGAGATCCGAAAGGAGCTCCTGCCGGCCGGCTCGAAGGGGACGGCCTAGTCGGCGGCCGTAGACCCGGGTGTTGCGACGAGGGGGTTCAGACGGCGGACTTGAGGGCGTCAACGAGGTCCGTACGTTCCCAAGAGAAGCCGCCGTCTTTCTCTGGCTCGCGGCCGAAGTGGCCGTAGGCGGCAGTGCGGGCGTAGATCGGCCGGTTGAGGCCGAGCTTCTCGCGGATGCCGCGGGGGCTAAGGTCCATGACCTGCTGCAGCACCTTGCCGAGCTTGGCTTCGTCCACCTTGCCGGTGCCGTGCGTATCGACGTAGAGCGCGAGCGGCTTCGACACGCCGATGGCGTAGGCGACCTGAATGGTGCAGCGGTCGGCAAGGCCGGACGCCACGACGTTCTTCGCCAGGTAGCGCGCGGCATAGGCCGCCGAACGGTCGACCTTCGTCGGGTCCTTGCCCGAGAAGGCGCCACCGCCGTGGGGCGCCGCGCCGCCGTAGGTGTCCACGATGATCTTGCGGCCGGTGAGGCCGGTGTCGCCGTCGGGACCGCCGATCTCGAACTTGCCGGTCGGGTTTACGTAGAAGTCGGCGTCCGGGCACATCCAGCCCTTGGGCAGCACCTTCTCGACGTAGGGACGCACGATGTCGCGCATCTGGTCCTGGTCCATACCCTTCTTGTGCTGGGTCGAGACGACGACGCAGGTGGCCTTTACCGGCTTGCCCTTCTCGTACAGCAGCGTGACCTGGCTCTTGGCATCAGGCTCGAATGCCTTCTGCTTGCCGGAGTGACGGTCATCGGCCATCAGCTTGAGGATCTGGTGGGAGTAGTAGATCGGCGCCGGCATCAGTACCGGCGTCTCGCGGCAGGCGTACCCGAACATGATGCCCTGGTCGCCCGCGCCCTCGTCCTTGTTGCCGGCAGCATCGACGCCCTGGGCGATGTCGGCCGACTGGGCGTGGATGTAGTCCTCGATGTCCACCGTCTTCCAGTGGAAGCCTTCCTGCTCGTAGCCGATCGACTTAATGGCCTCGCGGACCAGCTTCGCGCGCTGCTCCTGGGACGGCGCGCCTTTGCCGCGCACTTCTCCGGCGATCACCACCTTGTTGGTCGTGGCGAGCGTCTCGCAGGCGACGCGCGCCGTCTTGTCGGCGGCGAGGAACGCGTCAACGATGGCGTCGGAGACGCGGTCGCACAGCTTGTCCGGGTGCCCCTCGGAAACGGACTCGCTGGTAAAGACGTAATCAGAAATCGCCAAGCTGCCTTCTCCTCACCGAATGACGCGCGTTGCCCCTTGCGCGGGCCCCTTCGTTGCAAGCTTTGGGGAGGCGGTCAAGGGCTTCGCGCGCCGCAAGGCGCGCCGGCGGAGGTGTCGCCCGCTAGGTCCGCTTGGCGCGGCGCTCCTCGGAGCGCGACAGCGTTTTGGTGAGTTCGAAGACACGGCGGCGCACGGTCGGATCGCCGATGCGGTAATACGCGCGCACGAGCTCGAGCGTCTCGCGGCGCGCGAGCTGGTCTTGCTCGAATACCTCGCCGTTTGACGGCTGGCCATCGGCCTGCTGCGCCTTCGCTTCGTCCGACTCGTCCGGCATGTCGTCGTAGAAGAACGACACCGGCACATCGAGCACCTGTGCGAATTGAAACAGCCGGCTCGCGCCGAT
The DNA here is from genome assembly GCA_903907895.1 of uncultured Alphaproteobacteria bacterium. Taxonomy (GTDB): domain Bacteria; phylum Pseudomonadota; class Alphaproteobacteria; order UBA2966; family CAIVPW01; genus CAIVPW01. The sequence goes on along the minus strand of CAIVPW010000137.1, from coordinate 2,766 downwards.
GCGATTGGAGCCGCGCTCGTACTTTTGGATCTGCTGGAACGTCAAGCTCACGGCCTTGGCGAGCTTCTCCTGACTCATTCCCAACAACGTGCGGCGCAAACGGACACGAGTGCCCACATGCACGTCGACAGGATTGGGGCCGCCCTTGCCAGCGCGTTTGCGGCGTACTCCCGTACCTGCGTTACCTGCCACGCGAGGACCCCCTAGCGAAGATGTTGGATTGGTACCCGCCGGACGAACCCGGAACTACTCAGCGGCGCCGATGGCGCCGAACTGGCGACGCACGCACAAATTGTGTCATACGTCAGTATGTACTTAGGCGATGCGTCGCTTTTCGGTCAACCGAAATATCCGGCGGGAATACAGCATTGCAGCCATTTTGACGAAGCACAACGGATGCGGCAAATCGGAATCACCAATCGGATCGGTCGTCGCTTGCCGCGATACGCGTGCCCACTGCCAATACCAGCGCCAGTAGCAGAATCAGCGCCGCAACCGGCCAATCCTTGAAGCGCGAATAGAAGGTGGGCGCCAGGGGGACGGGCAGCTCGCTGTCCACGACACCTGTTTCCATTAGTCCGAGGCTGGCACGGACACGGCCGTACGCATCGACCACGCCGGAGATGCCCGTATTTGCCGCGCGCACCAGAGGGATCCCCTCCTCCACCGCGCGGACGCGCGCCATCGCGAAGTGCTGATACGGGCCGGCCGACTTGCCGTACCACGCGTCGTTGATGACGTTCAGGAGCCATGCCGGCCGTTCGCTGGAAGTGACGGCGCCCGGAAAGATCACTTCGTAGCAGACCAGCGGGCTGACGTCGGGCAAGCCCGGAAGCACGATGGTGCGCGGCCCGGTGCCTGCCGAATAATCGAGAATACCGGGAACGATCTTGTCGAGCCCCGTCGCGGCCAGCAGCGGGCGCAACGGCACGTATTCGCCGAACGGGACCAGGTGCGCCTTGTCGTAGGTGCCGACGACGGTGCCGGTCGAATCGAGCACGGCAACGCTGTTCCACATCTCGGTGATTAAACGGCCATCGGCATCGGTTTCGATGCGCGGCACGCCGGTCATCAGCACCGCGCCGCGCGGCAGCAGGGCGCCAAGCGCCTGCCGCAGCTCGCGGTTGCCGTCCAGCGCATAGGGAAGCGCCGTTTCGGGCCACACCACGGCGCTGACCGCTTCCAGCCCAGGCGAACGCATCAGCACCAGGTGACGCTCCAGGTTGGCGCGCAGCTGGTCGGGTTCCCACTTGAACTCTTGCGCGACGTTCGCCTGCACCAGGCGCAGCGAGACGCCGTCCTGCACGGCATCGGTCGCGTCGCCGAGCCGCACCATGCCGTACGCGAAGTCCCCCGCGAGCATCACCAGCGCCAGCGAGAAGACGACGGCACGGCCGCCACGCGGCTCATCGCGCGGCGTCCGCCAGCCTGTGGAGTCACTCGATGTGCGGGCTTCGCCGGTGCCGCCATGCATCCGCGCCTTGCCGTCGAACTGCATGCGCGAGCGCGCGACGACCAACGCCGCCGGCGACGCGAGGACGAAGACGGTGGCGAAGCTAAGCCCGTAGATGCCGAAAAGCGACGCGCTCTGCAGCGCCGCATCGGACCACGTCCAGGTGTAGCCGACGAGGTTCCACGGGAAGCCGGTAAACAGGTGGCCACGCAGCCACTCGGCAGCGGTCCACGCAACGGCGAGCGACAGCACACGCCAGGCGCCGGGATACCACAGCAGGTAGGCCAAAAAGCCCGCGAGCGCCGTGAACAGCGCCAGTACCGCAGGCAGCGCCAGCACGGCGAGCGGGATCAGCCAGGCGAATTGCTGCACGTCGGTGAGCAACGCGTTGGCGATCCAGTACAGGCCGCTCACGAAGAACCCGAAGCCGAACCACCAGCCGTCCCACCCGGCGCGCCAGGCACGGCTGCTGCCATCAAGCGTCCACGTGAACCCGGTGAGGGCAACCAGTAGCGCGGGGGTGAACGAAACCGGCGGCATGCCCAGGGTGGCGATGGCGCCCAGCACGAACAACAGCACGCAGCGGCGCCAGGATTGGGCGCCGGCGAAACGTGCAGCGAGGCTATTCATTCGAAGCGGTGCTTTCTGCCGTATCGGAGGCGGGCTTGGCGAGGTTGGCGACGCCCGAGATGCGCACGCGCTTCACGCGCCGCGGATCGGAATCGAGCACTTCGAACTCGAGGCCGGTCGGATGGGCGATCAACTCGCCGCGCAGGGGTACGCGGCCGGCGAGCGACACTAGCAGGCCGCCGATGGTTTCGATGTCTTCTTCGCGCTCCTCGGGCACGAGGGCAACGCCCAGGCGCTCTTCGAGGTCGCTGACCGGCGCGCGGCCTTGGGCGAGGATGCTGCCATCGGCGCGCACGGTGAACATCGGACCTTGGGCGCGCGCGTGCTCGCCCTCGATCTCGCCGATGATCTCCTCGACCAGGTCCTCGATGGTCACGAGGCCGTCGGTGCCGCCGTATTCATCGACCACGACCGCCATGTGGACGCGCGTGAGGCGCATCTTCAGCAGCAGGTCCACCACCGGCATGGACGCCGGCACGAACAGCACCTCGCGCACGATGCGCCGCAGGTTGAACCGCTTGGCACGGTCCCAGAACTCGAAAACGTCCTTGATGTGGACGACACCCAAAACCTCATCGAGATTGTCGCGATAGACCGGCAGCCGCGAGTGCACACCTTCGCGGAATGTCGTGATGAGGTCTGTGAGCTGAATCTCTTCGTCCACTGCGACGATGTCGGCGCGC
>CAIVPW010000136.1 GCA_903907895.1 uncultured Alphaproteobacteria bacterium | reverse complement strand
GGGCTCGAAGATCGGCGTGCGCGGCACCACCACGGGCGCCGTCGATGACGTCGTCTGGGTCGATCCGCTCGACATCGCCGCCGGCAACCTGCTCCAGCTCGCCCTGAAGGGCCCGCGCAACCCATTCACTGCCGTGGGCGTGATCCTGCTCGCGTACCTGCGCCTCAAGCTGCGCCTGCGCGCCAGCGGCTACGACGCCGACTTCTATCCGTTCGATTGGCGCCTCAGCATCGACACGCTCGGCAAGCAGCTCACCGACCACATCAAGTCCATGACGGGGCCGGTGAACGTCGTGGCCCACAGCATGGGCGGCCTCGTCGCGCGCGCGGCCATCGCCCAAGGCGCGCCGGTGCGGCGGCTGATCATGCTCGGCACGCCGAACTTCGGCTCCTTTGCGCCGGTGATGGCGTTCCGCGCCACCTACCCCCTGGTGCGCAAGGTCGCCGCGCTCGATCTGCGCAACAGCCCCGAAGACCTTGCGCAAAAGGTTTTTGCGACGTTCCCCGGCCTCACGCAGATGCTGCCCAATCCGGCGGTGTGGAACGCCCTCGATCTGTACGACCTCAACTCCTGGCCCGACGATGGCTTGCGGCCGCAGGCAGACATCCTTGCCGCTGCCCCGGGCGTGCAGCAGTCGCTGGCTGAGGGTCAGAAGACCTTTTTCCTGATCGCCGGCGTGGATCAGAAGACGGTGGTTGCCGTCAAACGCGATGCGGCGGGCGGCTTCGTCTACGACTTCTCCCAGGCGGGCGACGGCACCGTACCGCTCGACTTTGCACGTCTGCCGAACATCGCCGCCACCTACTACGTTGCGGAGGCGCACGGCAGCTTGCCGAACAACGCCGTCGTGGCGCAGGCCGTGTCGGAGATCCTGGCCAAGGACGAGACCAGCCGCCTGAAGGACACCTACGCAGGCCCGACGCGCGCCGCCGCCGTCGATAGCGTGCCGGAACGCGCCCTGCGCACCGATCCCTACCAGGGCCGCAGCCGCGGCATGCTCAGCCAGAACGAGTTGCGGACGCTGATCGATGAGGTGGCTGCGCCCGGTGCGCGGTCCGAGCCGTCTGCCGCTCCGGCCTCGCTGACCGTGCCGTCGTCGTCGATGTTGCCGACCGAGCCCGGCTATGCCCACGGTCTTCGACCGCATCGTGGTGAGCCGCCGCCGCCAGCATCGCATCGACCTGCGCTTTGCGCTGGGCAGCATTACCGAGGTGGACGCGCGCGCCATCGCGCTTGGCGTCTTCCGCGGCGTCACGCCCACCGGTGCTGCGAGTGCGGTGGACCGGCGCATGCAGGGCGCCATCACCGAAGTGGCGCGGCGGCGCATGTTCGCCGGCGGGGTGGGAGAGATCTTCATGCTGCCGACGGGCCGGCATCCCATCGCCACCGACTTGGTCACCTTCGTCGGCCTCGGTGACTTTGACCGCGTCAACGATGAAACCCTGCAGGCCGCCGCCGAGAACCTGCTGCGCACCTTCGTGCACGCGCGCGTCGAGGAGTTCGCCACCGTGCTGTTCGGCGCCGGATCGGGCGAACGGCCGGAGTCGGCGCTGCGCAACCTGTTGCTCGGCTTCACCCGCGGGCTGGTGGACGCCGACAAGGACCACCACTTCCGCCGCATTATCATTTGCGAGAACGATCCCGCCCGCTACCTCGCGCTCAAGCAGGAGATGTATCGCCTCTCCAGCACGCCCATCTGCGCCGACGTCGAACTCACCTTCGACGAGGTCGCGCTGCCGGCCGAGACGATCTCGATGGAGCAGCCGCGCGGTGCACGGCCCGGCGAAACACCGGTCTACCTCATGGTGCGCCAGGAGCGCGCGCCCACCGCAAAGCTGCCGGCGCAAGTGCGCTCCTCGGTGCTGACCGCCGGCGCCAAGGCCACGGTGGTGACCGGCACGGCGGAGTACACTGCCGAAGAATTTGAGGCGCTGCGCCGCCGCATCGTCGAGGCACGCGGCAACAACCTCGCGGCGCTTGGCGGCGCGCTCACGGAAATGGTGCTGTCCGATGAAGTGCGCACCGTACTGGCGCGCTTTGCCGACCGGCCGCTCGTCGTCGTGCACGACGGCGCCCTGTCGCGTGCGCCATGGGAAGTGATGGCGCTGCCCTCGCCCCAGAAGCCGGGCACAACGTGGTTCCCCGCCGTCACCAAAGGCCTCACGCACCGGTACGCCGCCGACAACCTCTCGGTCGCCAAGTGGCTGGAACAGCGCCGCCACGACAGCGTGCTGTCCGTCCTGCTGGTCGTCGATCCGACCCAGGACCTCGAGGGCGCGGTGGCCGAGGGCAAGCGCGTGCGTTCTGTGCTCGGACAGGTTCCCGGCGTGCGCATCACCGAGTTGTGGCAGCAGGCCGCCACGCGCCCCGCGCTGTTGCAGGCGCTGCGCTCCGGCGACTTCGACGCCGTCCACTACGCCGGTCACGCCTTCTTCGACGAAGGCAAT
>CAIVPW010000135.1 GCA_903907895.1 uncultured Alphaproteobacteria bacterium | reverse complement strand
CGGAATCCACCTTCCACTCGAACGCGCGCGCAGCGTCTTCCACGGCGGTCACGACACCCTGGGTGAAGGGCAGGGGATCGTAGTCGATGGCGATGTTCTCGACGGTGACGTTCTCGCAGCGCTCCAACGCGATGCCGGAGGCGGTAGCGTCCTTCAGGATCAGCACCGTGCCGGGCTCGCCCAGCAGGGTGAGGTCCCGCAACCCGTTGAGCAGAATATGCGCCTTGAGGGCATAGCCGATTCGCCCGAGGTCGATGCCGGGCTCGGCACTCGTGTAGATCGAACGCGCGCGCGCCTGCGTCACCGTGCGCAGCAGATAACGTCCGGCCGGCAGGACGACGGTGGACCCTTCGCCCAATGCGACAGCGGACTGAATGGCGCTGGCGATGGCGCGGGCATCATCGGTGGCGCCGTCGGCGCGCGCGCCGAAGTCGCGCACGTTGACCATGCGCGCCGGCGCAGCCTGGGCATGGACGCCGCGCGGCAACAGTGGAACGGCGGCCGCCGCCGAAGCCTGCTTCAAGAATTGCTGCCGCGTCAGCATGCTCCGCCTCCCGGTGCCGCACGGTACGCTTGTGGCGGGGGCGGTACGACTCTTTCGCCCCAGCCCGACCCTCGTCCGCCCCGTTGAGGCGGCGGGCAAATGCTCGCTCCATTGCCTCAACAACCAGGAGGAATGTTGGAAATCGGGCGCTTGCGGGGCATCTGGGAGGACAGGTCACACGGCCTGGCGGGAGCGGCGCACCCCCGCGCCTCCGTTCGTTCCGGGCCCGCCGCCCCGCCGCCCCGGGCAGCGGCGTCGCTCAAGGAGCCGACGGACTGGTCCACGTTGCGGCGTGTCCACCCAGGAACGTTCGCCTACCGCCTGTGGCGCGAGATCGGCAAAGACAACATCGGCCTGATTTCAGCGGGTGTTGCCTTCTACGCCATCCTTTCGCTGTTCCCGGCGCTTGCCGCCGCGGTGTCAATTTACGGCCTGGCCGCCGATCCCATCACGCTGGCGACGCAGGTGGCGCAACTCAGCACGCTGCTGCCCTCCGGCGCATGGGATGTCGTCTACAAGCAGCTGATGAAGATCGCCATGGCGCCGCACGAAAGCCTGACCTTCGCAGCCGTTGGCGGCATCCTGTTGGCAATCTGGAGCGCGACGCGCGCCATTACCGCGTTGATGACGTCGCTGAACATCGTCTACGGCGCCGAGGAACATCGAAATGTGTTCCGCCGCACGGCGCTCGCACTGGGCCTTACCGTGGGGGCAATCCTGTTCCTGGTGGTGGCAGTCTTCCTTGTTGCGGCGCTGCCGGCGATTCTCAAGTTCCTCGGACTTGATGCATTCACCAAGGTGCTGCTCGCGCTGATGCGCTGGCCACTCGTTGCAGCGGCCCTGCTGTTTGGGCTGGCTGCGCTGTATTGCGTAGCGCCGGCGCGCAAGGGCCGTTGGCGCTGGATCAGTCCGGGCGCGGTGCTGGCCACAGTGTTATTCCTGCTGGGCTCGATGGCGTTCTCGCAGTACGTCGCCCACTTCCAGAACTACAACGAGACGTATGGCTCCGTTGGCGCGGTCATCGCGCTGCTGATGTGGCTGTACCTGACCGCGTACTTCACGCTGCTCGGCGCCGAGGTCAACAACGAGCTCGATCTCGAGACCAACCTCGCCGCCAAGCGATTGCGCGAGCAGGCGGCCACCAACCCCTGACCTTCAGTACGGGCGGCCGTCCTTGTGCGAGAACACCCATTTGCCGTTGATGAAGTCTGCCTTGAGATCGTCGTTTGGATAGGTGGCGTCGTCCCCCGGCGTACGGTCGCCGACCTCCAGGTACAAGACATCGGCGTCGCTGCGATTGAGCAAGCAGTGCGCGGTGCCGGCCGCCGCGAAGCCGGCGCACATGCCGGGGGAGAGCAACTGCTCGCCCTGGTCGGTGACCAGGGTCGGCGTTCCGTCCAGAACGTAGATGAACTCGTCCTGCTTGCTGTGGCGGTGCAGCATGGCCGACCGGCTGCCGGGTGGAAGCGTGACGAGGTTGACGCCGAAGTTCTGCAGCCCAAACGCATTGCCCAGCGCGCGTTTCACGCGGTTTTTAAGCAGGCTGTAGAACGGCTCCGGCGAGATCGACGGCACCTTGTTGGGTGCAACTTCGATTGCATGGCGGGCGAGTGGCTTGTCGGGAGAGGTCGTCATCGCGGTACAGCGTACCCACCCAGCCTAGCGCGCCGTCGCCCGGCTTGTCGCGTCCATCGGGGGCGTGGCCTCCGGTTCGGGGCCCAGTCGGCGCGCACGATGGCAGGCGGTCCTTGGAACACAGCACGCGCCGGAATTCCGCGAACGCGGTGATCAAGTCGGCAGCGTGCCGCAGCGCGCACCCCATCGACAGGGAATCGGACGACTCATCTGCAAACGATAGGCGCTCGGCGCGGCCTTGGGCTGCCTCGGAGCGCGACCATGCCTGGGTCGTCGGTGTGCCGCGACCACCCCCTCTGCGGATTCGGGCAGGTTTGGGCCGCTTCGGACAGTCGGCCTCGCAACCTTCAGACGTGCGACGGTTCTATGCCTTGCGGAATGCGAGCACCACCGCGCCCAGCCGGAAGCCGAACTTGCTCATGACAGAGTGGTTGAGCATGACGCGCTCATCCTGCTGGTACATCCAGTCATCGAACGTAACCTGGTACGTGCGGCCATCGACCTCGAGGGCAAGGCGGTAGATCCACTGCAGCGCGTTGCCGTAGGCGCGTCCCTGGGCGACGCCGATGACGTCGTCGGCGGTGCCGGTGTAGGTGTGCTGGTCCGAGCGATGGATGGTCCAGACGCGGCGCGAGGTCGTGCCGTCCGCGTACGTGAACTGCTCATCGAGGAGGAGGGCGTCACCCTGGCGCGAGCCTTCGATGGCAACCGTGAAACGGCGCACGACGCGACCCGAACGGTCGGCGAAGTACCCCCAGGCGTCTACGCGGCCGTTGAAGTACTCGTACAGGTCCAACTGGGGCTTCTCGGCGGCATACACCTCCGGCGACACCCCCGTGCACCCGCTGAGGAAGAGCAACGGAGCAGTGACCAAAGCCAACAGGCGGGAATGTTTCATGGCAAGACTCCTTGAGTCCCAATGCGAACGGAGAAGGGGACGATGCAGGCGGCGACAATCTTGAGTGCGCAGGGCAGCAGGCAATACACGGCCTGCAGCGCGAAGGCGGTCTCGGGCTGGCCGGGCAGGTAGCCGAGCGCCTCAATCAGCGGGAGCCCAACGCCCGCGGCGGTCGCCGCGCTCATCTTGGTCGCGAAGGTCCATACGCCGAAGTAGCCGGCCGCTCGCGCGGCCTCGCCTCGTTGCCGCAATGTGTCGGTGAGCAACGCCGCGGGCAGCGCAAGATCGCCGCCCAGAACGAGACCGGTGGCGATGCACACGCCAAGAAAGGGCAGGAGGTCGCCTGGACCGAGCAGCGCGGCGCCCACGAAGGCCGCCGCGCCCAGCAGCATCGAAAGTCGCCAAGCGTTTTGCGTTCCCAGCCGCGCCGCCATGGCAGGCCAAGCCGGCAGACCGATTGCCCCCGCCGCAAAATAGGCCAGCAGAAACAGGCTGCCGTTCTGTTCCGCGCCGAGGACATCGGCAACGAAGAACAGAACGAGCGTCGCCGCCAGTGCATTTGCGACCCCGTTCAATGTGAATGCGGCCAACAGGGGAAGGAATGGCGCGCGCGAGAATGCGCGCACCGTCTCGAGCCAGGGCAGAGCGTTCGGTGCGGGGCCCGGCCGCGAAGTTGGGCGGACGTACAGCAGCACCGCGGCAACACCCAGCGGCGCCAGCGCCGCGAATGCGACGGATCCTCGCGCTAGTGCGGTGGCGGTATCGGCGGCGATCCACTGCGGCGCTACGGTTGCTAGCAGGATTCCGGCCAGCGCAAATCCTTCGCGCCAAACGGCGATTTGCACGCGTTCCGTGCTGGTATCGCCAAATTCCGCTCCCAGCGCGAGATGAGCGATGGCGGCGCTGCTGTGGCCCAGGTAGGCCGGCAAAAGCGCCAGCGGCAACCAGGCGATGCTGGCCGTGCCGGTCCACGGCGGGTGAAAGACGAGCAGAAGGCCAAGCGCCAGGAGCGATATGCCTCCAACGATGACGAGGCGCGGTCGCCGCAGGCGGTCGATCCACGCTCCCAGATACGGGTCGAGGAACGCATCCGCGGCGCGGGCAAGGAGAAGTGCAACGCCGACACCGGTAAGTTGCGCGCCAAGTCCATCCGCATAGACGCTGGCCACATTGATGTAGAGGGGCAGCGCACCGGCTGCGAGTGGAAGCGCCACGAACGCATAGGCCGCGAGCGGACCGCGACGGATTGCCGTCACGGACGGTCCTGACGCGCCGACAGCAATCGCTCCCGCACGGAAGAATCACGCGCCTGCGGCGCGAACCAGATACCGAAGAAGGCGCGCGAAAAATCGTCGCCCGGTAAGTCGGCGCGCGCCTGCCCATTGTGGAACAGGCGCATTCCCACGCCCGGCACGTGCATGCCGGCGAGTTCGGCGCCTGCCGTGACATCAGGAAAGGCGCTCAGCATGCCGCTGTGCCAATGCGCCAATTGTTCCGCCGGGACCTGATACAGGCGGGCGATCTCAGCCCGCGAAGCCTCGGCAATGGTGCGTCCTGCAAAGGGGCGCACGTATCGCAGGCGCATCACGAAAGGGAGCGAATAGTCGAGGCTTCCGGCTGGCGTCGCCCGGTGGACCCAAAGGCTGGCCTCGTACATGGGAACGCCCAGCCAGCGGACTGTCGCGGTTCCCTGGAACCGCGCGTCGGGGAGGCTGGCGGCGAACGGCAGCGGCAGCGGCTCGGCGCGCGCCAGGCCGGCAGTCAGGGCCAACAAAAGAACGATGAGAGCGGGCCACGTCCCGCGGGCAATCCCCATTGTGGGCTCTACGCAGCGCGGCAGCGTGCGGATCACCTGATCCATCCGATTGCCCGCTGCGTATCAATCGAGATGGCGTCTCAAAAGCGAATTGCGTGGATCACCGGGGCGAGCTCCGGCATCGGCAGGGCCCTTTCGCTGCGCATGCAGGCGGACGGCTGGATCGTGGTAGCCAGCGCACGCAGGGCCGAGGCGCTGGCCGAACTCGCCGCGGCGGCGCCGTCCATCGTGCCGCTGCCGCTCGACGTGCGCGACGCGAGTGCCGTGGTGGCCGCCGTCCGGCACATCGAAGACGAGGTGGGGCCGATCGATGCCGCCGTGCTATCTGCCGGCACCTACGTGCCGATGCGCGCCCGCGCGTTCTCGGCGCAGGTGGTGCGCGACACGCTTGAACTCAACACGCTCGGGGTAGCGCACTGCCTGGAAGCGCTGCTGCCGCGCATGCTGGAGCGCGGGCACGGAAGAATCGTGGCCGTCGCCTCGCTCGCTGGCTACCGCGGGATGCCGACGTCCGCGGCGTACGGCGCCAGCAAGGCGGCGGTGATTCACATGATGGAGGCGCTGCAGCCGGAACTCGCCGGCACGGGCGTTGTGCTGCAGGTGGCAAACCCCGGCTTCGTGCGAACGCCGCTCACCGACCGCAACACCTTCGCGATGCCGTTCCGCATGGAGGTCGAGGATGCCGTGGACGCCCTGTACCGCGGCATGCAGAAAGACCGCTTCGAGATCGTTTTCCCACTTTCCTTGGCGTTGATCTTGAAGGCCGCCCGCCTGCTGCCTGCCGGGCTGTATTTGCGCCTCATGCGCCGCCTCGTGCCGACGGGCGATCGCTGATAACTTACGTCGGCGCGGGGATCACGGCGAGGTGATCGTGGCGGCATCTTCTCGCCGCCGCGGCGCATCCCCATTTCGCTGCAACGTACCCGGATCCGGGCCCCTCTGGCGGCGCCCAAACCGCGATGTCGGATCCTTCTGTGCATCGGGCAGTTCAACGCCCCGAGAGTGAGGGATCATGGCGACGGGAATCGGCTTTTGGATCGCGTTTCTCGCATTTACCGCAGCGCTGCTGGCATTCGACCTAGGTGTCCTGCACCGCAAGGACCATGTGGTTCGGCTGCGGGAGGCGCTGATTCTCAGCGTTCTCTATATCGCGCTCGCGCTGCTGTTTGCTGGGCTGGTGTTCCTGTGGCGGGGTAACCAGACCGGGATCGAATTCGTCACCGCCTACCTGATCGAGAAATCGCTCAGTATCGACAACATCTTCGTCTTCGTTCTGACGTTCACGTACTTCGCCGTCCCACCCCAATACCAGCACCGGGTGCTGTTCTACGGGGTGCTCGGCGCCATCGCGATGCGGGCCATTCTCATCCTGGTGGGCGTACAACTCATCCATAGCTTCGCCTGGATCGCCGTAGTGTTCGGCGCGTTCCTGGTCTTCACGGGCATCAAGATGCTGGTGCTGGCGAACGCCAAGCCGGACGTGGAGAACAACGTCGTCGTGCGCTTGCTGCGGAGCCGGATGCGCATCACGCCCGATTACGTCGGCAACAAGTTCATCGTTCGCCGCGATGGGCTGCTGTACGCGACGCCGCTCTTCCTGGTGCTGGTGCTGGTCGAGTTCACCGACCTCATCTTCGCGGTCGACTCCATTCCGGCTGTCGTCGCCATTTCCCAGGACCCGTTCATCATCTTTACGGCCAACGTCTTCGCGATTCTTGGATTGCG
>CAIVPW010000134.1 GCA_903907895.1 uncultured Alphaproteobacteria bacterium | reverse complement strand
CTACATGTGGAACTTCGGCTCGTTGGCCGGCATCGCGCTCGTCTTCCAGATCGCGACCGGCATCGTGCTGGCGATGCACTACATCCCGACCGCAGCAGACGCGTTCCTGTCGGTCGAGCGCATCATGCGCGACGTCAACTACGGTTGGCTGATGCGCTACATGCACGCCAACGGCGCCTCGCTCTTCTTTGCCGTGGTCTACATCCACGTGCTGCGCGGCCTGTACTACGGCTCGTATAAGTACCCGCGCGAACTGCTGTGGTGGATCGGCCTGATCATCCTCTTGTTGATGATCTTCACGGCCTTCATGGGCTACGTGCTGCCTTGGGGTCAGATGAGCTTCTGGGCCGCCACCGTCATCACCAACATGTTCAGCGCCATTCCGATCATCGGCGAGACGATCGTGACGTGGTTCTGGGGCGACTTCTCGGTCGGCGACGCATTGCTGCGCCGCCTGTTCAGCCTGCACTACCTGCTGCCCTTCGTGATCGCGGCGATGGCGATCATCCACATCTGGGCGCTGCACGTGCACAAGTCGAACAACCCGCTCGGCATCGACATGAAGGGTCCGGCGGACGTGCTGCCGTTCCACCCGTACTACACGGCGAAAGACGCGTTCGGGTTTGGTGTGTTCCTGATCATCTTCGCCGCGCTCGTCTTCTACATGCCGAACGCGCTGGGCGAGCCGGACAACTACATCCCGGCCAATCCGCTGCAGACGCCGCCGCACATCGTGCCGGAATGGTACTTCCTGCCGTTCTACGCGATCCTGCGCGCCATTCCCGACAAGCTCGGCGGGGTGATCGGCATGGCCGGTGCGCTGGTCGTGCTGTTCGCCGTGCCCTGGCTCGATACGTCCAAGGTGCGCTCGGCCCGCTTCCGCCCGATCTTCCGCGTCCTGTTCTGGGTGTTCGTGCTCGACGTCATTCTGCTCGGCTGGCTCGGCAAGCAGGCGCCCGAGGGCGTGCTTGTCCTCATCGCGCAGCTCGCCACGGGCTACTACTTCCTGCACTTCCTGGTACTGTTGCCGCTGGTGGGCAAGCTCGAAAGCCCACGGCCGCTGCCCGACTCGATCGCCACCGCGGTTCTCGAAGAGAACCGCCGCAAGGCGCGCGCCTGATGCGTATTCTTCGCCTGGCATTGGCTGCCGCCATCGCGTTCGCGCCGCTGCCGGCGCTTGCCGCTGAATCGACCGCGCCGCTGCTCACGAGCGATTGGTCGTTCGCGGGCCCGTTCGGCACCTACGATCTGCCCACGGCCCGCCGCGGCCTTCAGGTCTACGCCGAGGTCTGCGCCGCCTGTCACGGCTTGAAATTGGTCGCATACCGCAACCTGATCGCGCTCGGCCTCACCGATGACGAGGCCAAGGCGCTCGCCGCCAAGGCCGAAGTTCAAGACGGCCCCGACGATGCCGGCGCCATGTTCATGCGCCCCGCCGTGCTGGCGGATCGTTTTGTGCCGCCGTTCCCCAACGACAACGCGTCGCGCGCCGCCAACGGCGGCTCGCTGCCGCCCGACCTGTCGCTGATCACCAAGGCACGCAAGGGCGGCGCGGACTACCTGTACTCGCTGCTGCAGGGCTACGAGGAGCCTCCGGCCGGCGTCACCGTCGCGCCCGGCATGAACTACAACAAGTTCTTCGCTGGCCATCAGATCGCCATGCCGGCGCCCTTGATGGACGACTTCGTCCAGTACGCCGACGGCACCAAGGCGACCGTGCAGCAGATGTCGCATGACGTCGCTGAGTTCCTGATGTGGGCCGCCGAACCGCACCTGTCGGTGCGCAAGTCGATCGGCTTCGGCGTCATGATCTTCCTGGTGCTGCTCACCGGTCTCTTCTATGCGACCAAGCGCAGCGTCTGGCGGGACGTCCACTAGCCCACCGGCGGCCGCGGCCGCTTCCACCATCGGTCGAGCAATACTGTCCTGGCCGGACTTGCGGGTCCGGCGCGCGCCCGTGCGATGTTGTGCCCTCGTTGCGCCACTGCGCGCGGCGATGAAAGTGCCGACAATCGACCCTGTCACTTCGTGGCGCGGCTATGCCGCCGCCCTCCGGGCCGACGCCAGACGCGCCTAGACCCAAGCCCCGCGGGACCACTTGATCCTCCTGGTGCTGCGCTGGGAGGCGATGGCGGACAAAGAGGCAGCCGCGCAGCGCCAGCGCGGACCGGTCCGTCGGCCTGTCCGGTAAATCTCCCGCCGCGCTTCCCCCTGGCGCGCCCATGCCCGATACTCGCGCCCGTTTCAGGGCCCGTTTTACGGGGTGTCGTCGGGGTGTCGAGCATGAAGGCGCAGCCGAACAAGCGGCTGGTGGGTGTGATTGGCGGCTCGGGTCTGTATGAGATTCCGGGCCTCACCAAGATGCGGTGGGAAAAGGTGGCGTCGCCGTTCGGCGATCCCTCCGACGAGCTGTTGTTCGCCGAGCTCGACGGCCAGGCCGTGGTGTTCCTGCCGCGCCATGGCCGTGGCCACAAGCTCTCGCCCGCCGGCATCAACTACCGGGCCAACATCGACGCGTTGAAGCGCGCGGGTGTCACGGACCTGCTGTCGCTGTCCGCCGTCGGCTCGTTCCGCGAGGAATTGTCGCCGGGCACGTTCGTGGTGGTGGATCAATTCATCGACCGCACCATCGCGCGTCAAAAAAGCTTCTTCGGCAACGGCATGGTTGCTCACGTCTCGATGGCACACCCGGTGTGCGCGCGCCTGGGCGATGCCGCCTACAAGGCGGCGCAGCAGGTTGGCCTCAAGGTCGTCCGCGGCGGCACGTATCTGGCCATGGAAGGCCCGCAGTTTTCTTCGCTGGCCGAATCCGAGCTCTATCGTTCGTGGGGTTGCCACGTCATCGGCATGACGAACATGCCGGAGGCCAAGCTCGCCCGCGAAGCCGAGATTTGCTACGCCACCGTCGCGATGGTCACAGACTACGACTGCTGGCATCCCGACCACGACCACGTGCAGGTTGCCGACATCATCCGCGTGCTGACGCAGAATGCGCGCAACGCGTGCGACCTGGTGCGCGAGGCGGTGCCCAAGCTCAAGGACCGCCCGGCTACGTGCCCGCACGGCTGCGACCGTGTGCTCGACACGGCCCTGATCACGGCGCCGGCCGCGCGCGATCCCGCGCTACTCAAGATGCTCGATGCGGTCGCAGGCCGCGTGTTGCAGGAGACCAAATAATGGCGACCAAGACCGCCGCAAAGCCGGCCAAGAAACCCGCCGCCGCCAAGACGGCCAAGGCCAAGAAGGCGCCCGCAAAGCGCAAGCCCGCCGCCCGCAAGCTGCGGCCGGGGACACCGGGCGGGGTGCCGAGCTCGCTGGTGCCGCTGAAGGCGCGCATCCGCACCATCCCCGACTACCCGAAAAAGGGGATCCTGTTCCGCGACATCACCACGCTGTTCCTGGATCCGTACGGGTTCCGCAAGGTGGTCGATGACCTCGTGCAGCCCCACGCCGGCCGCCGCATCGACGTCGTCGCCGGCATCGAGGCGCGCGGCTTCATCATCGGCGGTGCCGTCGCGCACCAGCTCTCGGTCGGCTTCATCCCCGTGCGCAAGAAGGGGAAGCTGCCGTGGGAGACCATCGGAGTCGATTACCAGCTTGAATACGGCACCGACCGTATCGAGATACACCGCGACGCGGTGACCAAGGGCCAGAGCGTCCTGCTGGTGGACGACCTCATCGCCACCGGCGGAACGGCAATCGCGGCGATTCAGTTGCTGCGCCAGGCCGGCGCCAACCTGATCGGCTGCTCGTTCGTCATCGACCTGCCCGACCTCGGCGGCAAGAAGCGCATCGAGGACATGGGCATTCCGGTCCAAGCCCTCGTCGAGTTCGAGGGGCACTAGGCTTCGATCCGCGCAAGCGCTCCGCTCGCAGCTGTGTCGCGCGGCGGCGCGACCAGAGTAGGGGTTACCATTGAAGATCGACGGTAAGGCGTATCGCTCCGTGTGGCCGTCCGACGACGGCGCCGCGTTCCATATCCTCGACCAGACGAAGCTCCCGCACGACTTCGTCACCCTCACCGTGCGTTCCGAGCACGACGCCGCACACGCCATCACCACCATGCAGGTGCGCGGCGCGCCGCTGATCGGCGCCGTCGCGGCCTATGGCCTGTGGCTCGCCCTGCGCGCCGATCCCTCGGACGCCAACCTCGCGCGCACCTACGGATTGCTGCACGCCACGCGCCCCACGGCGATCAACCTGCGCTGGGCGCTCGATCGCGTGCGCGCGCGCGTAAAGGCGCTCCCGCCGAAAGACCGCGCCCAGGCCGCGTTCGCCGAAGCCGGCGTCATTGCCGACGATGACGTGGCCACCTGCTTCGCCATCGGCCAGAACGGCCTCAAGCTGTTTCGCGACATTGCCGCCAAGAAGGCAGGCGGCCCGCTCAACGTGCTGACGCATTGCAACGCCGGCTGGCTCGCCACCGTCGATTGGGGCACCGCGCTCGCACCGATCTACATGGCGCACGATGCCGGAATGCCGATCCACGTCTGGGTGGACGAAACGCGTCCGCGCAACCAGGGCGCCTCGCTCACCGCATGGGAATTGGGCCGTCACGGCGTGCCGCACACG
>CAIVPW010000133.1 GCA_903907895.1 uncultured Alphaproteobacteria bacterium | reverse complement strand
GTGACGGCGTTGTCGGTGTCGACCTGGGGGGCGGGCGCGATGGCTACGGCGGTCGCCGGCTTCGCTGCCGGAGCCGGTGTGTCATCGGCGTGCGCGTCGTCCGCGGCCTCGACGAGGTCGGCGAACGCGTCGCGCGGCGCGTCGGAGTCTTCCGCGCGCTGCGGTTTCATCGCCTTGCCGGACGGGGGCGCCGCCGGGAGGAACTGCACGTCGGGCAAATCCATGGGCCGTTGGGAAGCAAACCCGGGGCCATGGCTCGTTCACCATCGTCGCCCGCAGGTTTCTGCGCCGCCGCGAATCGCCGGTGCTGCAGTGCGGTGGGACGTTCGTGCCGAGCCCGGCAATTGCTTCCTGCGTCCACGTTCTCGCAGAGGGGTGTGGACAGTCTTCCCCCCGGCCATAACGCTTGCGTCCGGCCGAAGAAGAACTACAAGATAGGGTAGTTACCCATCCTCGGGGGAGCCCATGGGGTCTTACAAAGCCGGGGTCGCCGCCTACGACAAGCGGGACTACGCGACGGCGCGTTCAGAGTGGGAGCAGGCCGCCAAGGCCGGCGACCAGAACGCCCACTACCAGCTCGGCCTCCTGTATGCGAACGGCACGGGTGTGCCGAGAGACTACGACCAGGCCCGCGAGCACTTCACATCGGCCGCCGACAAGGGCGACCACGCCGATGCGCAGTACAGCCTCGGCGTGCTTTACCACATTGGCCTCGGCACCGAGGAAAACCCCTCGGAAGGCGCCTACTGGTATCAAAAGGCCGCCGAGAAAGGCCACGCCCAGGCGCAGTGCAACCTGGCTGGCCTGTACGAGACCGGCCAAGGCGTCACCAAGGACTACAGCAAAGCCTTCGACCTATACCGCCGCGCCGCCGAACAGGGCTACACCGGCGCCGTGTTCAACCTCGGCGTCATGGTCGAGAACGGCTTCGGCATTCCTGCCGACATCCGTCAGGCGGTGGAACTTTATACCGCCGCCGCCAACGCGGGCCTTGCGGCCGCGCAGTACAATCTCGGCGTTCTGACGGCCGAAGGGCGCGGCGTGCCGCGTGACCTGAACCGCGCACGCGAGTTGTTCCAGAAGGCGGCCGCGCAGAACCATCCGGTGGCGAAAGAGAACTTGCGCCGCCTGGATGAGCTCGCAGCCGGCGAGACGACCGCTCTGCAGTCCGTGACGACGCCCGAAACCGCGGGCCTTGGCAACGCCAAGACCGTCACCGCGACCGCGTCCGGAGCCAAGCCCAAGAAATAGAGTCTGCCCGACCGGCCGGCCCCGCACGGGCGGCTGGCCTTGGCCTTGCAACGACTCCGGCGGACCGAAGTGGCCGCTGTGGAGGCAAATCGATGCATAGCCAGGCTGAAAGCGCGGATTTCCGCGACTTCCCCATCGCCTGCGCCGACCGGATCGAGCGCCGTCCCGGCAAGAGTTGCCGCGTGCTCTGCCACGCGCGGGAGGCGTAAGCCATGTCGCTCGGACTGGTCAACAACATCGCGCTGTCGGGCATCCAGACCGCCCAGGCAGGCCTGCGCACGACCTCTAACAACATCACCAACGTCAATACCGAAGGGTATGACCGCAAGGTCCAGGTGCAGGAAGCGCGCCTCGTCGGCAACGACGGTGCTGGCGTGCAAGTGGCGGAGATCCGCCGCGTCGTCGATCAGTTCCTCGCCAAGCAGTATCTGATCGCCGGCGCGGATGCCGGCCGCTACGACACGATGGCGAAGCTGTACGAGCGTCTCGAAGCAGTGCTTGGCGCGCCGGAGGCGAACACCACCATCACGGGCCGTCTCGACCAGCTGTTCGCCGGCCTCGGCACGCTGCCGATCGAGCCCGACTCGACCGTGCGCCGCGCCAGCGCGCTTACCGACATCTCGACGTGGTCGAACGAAGTCTCGCGCCTCGCTGACCAGATGCAGCTGCTGCGCCAGGATGCCGACCGCCAGGTCGTGTCTGCGGTCGAGGACATCAACACGCAGATCCTCCGCATTCACGAGCTGAACAAGATCGTCGCGCGCGAGGCGCATCTCGGCAACGACATCACGACGCTCGAAGAGCAGCGCGAGGACGCGCTCACCAAGCTGTCGGGCTACCTCGACGTCTCGACCTTCGACATGGGCAACGGCTTCCTCGGCGTCACCGCTGCGGGCGGCATGGTGCTGGTGGATACCGGCTACCGTCAGTTGGACTATACCGCTGCGGGCACCGTCTCAACGCAAACGGTGTTCAACCAGATCATGGTGCGCAAGACCGACCCGGACGGGCTGATGATCGGCACCGGCTCGGCGCTCGATCCGAACCGTCGCTCCGGCTCCCTCGACGGCCTGCTCACCATGCGCGACGAAAAGTTGCCCCAATTCGCCGAGTCCCTCGGCGAGCTCGCCTCCGTCGTCGTGGACCGGCTGAACGCAGTGCACAACGCAAATGTGGCGGTTCCACCGCCCGGCACCATGGTCGGCCGCAACACCGGCCTGCGCGGCGCCGACGAGCTGAACTTCACCGGCAGCGTGACGTTCGCGATGCTCGACTCCAGCAACATCTACGCCGATCGCGTGGTCATCGACTTTGACGGCGGCACCATCGACAACGGCGGCGGCGCAGTCGCCATCGGCGGCTCCACGCTCGACGACCTGATCTCGGCCGTGAACGGCGCCACCGGCTTCAACTCCGCGGTCTTCTCCCTCAGCGCCGGTGTCTTGACGTTCGACGCCACGGTCGCAGGAAATGCCGGCGCCGTCATCGCGCAGGATGCCAGCGACCCGTCGCTGCGCGGCGGCCGCGGCTTCTCGCACTTCTTCGGCATGAACGACCTCATGGAGGCCAGTGGCGAAGCGCACTTCGACACCGGCTTTGAAAGCACCGACAGTCACGCGCTGACCGCGGGCGGCTCCATGACCTTGCAGTTGCGCGGTTCGGCCGGCCAGGTGGCGGTGGAGTTCGACCTTACGGTCGCCAACATCAATGCGCGCGGCACGACGTTCCAGGCCATGCTCGACGAGCTCAATGCGTCGGCAAACATGGGCAACTACGTCACGTTCTCGATGAACTCCGATGGCGCGCTGGTCGCGACGCCGGTCACTGCGTTCGCCAAGTATGACGTCGTCGTTACGAGCGACAGCACGGCACGCGGTGCGTCCAGCAAATCCCTGTCCGATCTGTTCGGCATCGGTCCGCGCTACACGATGGATGCGGCGCGGGCCGTGCAGGTCGTCGATGCGATCACGGCTGACACGACCCTGCTCGCGCTCGGACGCCTCGACGAGGGCACCGATGCCGTCGCCGGCGACATCGCCGCCGTGTCGGTCGGCGATAACCGGGGCGCCGTAGCGCTGCACCAGGTTGCGCAGGAAAGCTTGTCGTTCCGGGCCGCCGGCAACCTGTCGGCCACTACCGGATCGCTCGCCGAATACTCGGCCAACGTCGTCTCCGACATCGCGAACAACGGGTCGATCGCCGATCAGTTCTCGAAGGACCGCACGGCGTTCGCGTCGGCACTGCAGGCGCGCATCACCGACTTGTCCGGCGTCAACATGGATGAGGAGCTCGCCAACATGTTGATCTACCAGAACGCGTTCGCAGCCTCTGCGCGTATCATCACCACGGTGCGCGAGATGTTCGACACGCTGTTGAATGCCGTCTAGCGCCTAGGGCTGGAGTTTCGTCATGACCCGCATCGCCACATACGGCCAGTCTCAAATCCTGCTTGGGGACGTGCTGCGCAACGAGCAGCGCGTGTTCGACGGCCAGCGTGCCGTCACCAGCGGCATCCGCGAGAAGGACTACAAGGGTTTCGCGATCGACGTCACCACCATCGCCGGCGCCAAGAACCTGAAGAAGGCCGCCGAGTCGTTCCAGCACGACAACGACCAGGTGATGCGCCGCCTCGACCTGTACGACATCAACTTGAACGCCATGCGCGACATCGCGCAGGGTCTGCGCGACGACGTGCTGGCCGCCATCAACGGCAATACCGGCGTCGCCCTGCGCCAGAAGATCGACGACTACGTCACGAGCGCGGTGAGCTTGCTCGATACGCGCGACAACAGCCGCTACATCTTCTCCGGCAGCTTCACCGACCAGTCGCCGGTGAAGGCCGCGGCCAACACGCCGGCCGGCCTCGCCACGATCACCAACGACGTCACCACGAACCCTGAAGACGTCTTCTCCAACAACGACGTCAAGGCGCAGGCGCGTCTCGACGATGCCCTCAGCATGACCTACGGCGTCGTTGCCAGCGACGTGAGCGATGAGCTGATGGAGGCCTTCCGCCGCCTGATGCGCTACGACGACAACACCGAGTTGTTCGGCTTCGCCACCGGCGGCCCCATCGGCCAGCCGATGACCGAGGATCAGCGCAACTTCTTGATGGGCGAGATCGACCGTCTGAACGCGGCCATCCAGGACATTAACGAAGCGCAGGCCACCAACGGCGTGCACCAGCGCACGGTCGAGGACACCCAGAACCGACTGAGCGACAATGTGACGTTCATCACTATATTTATCTCCGACATCGAGGAAGCTGACATGGGGGTAGCCGTATCCCGGCTGCAGCAAGACCAGCTCGCTCTCGATGCATCTTTCCGTATGCTCGGCCAGCTCGCGCGCATCTCGTTGCTGGATTTCATCTAGCGGCTATGCTCCCCGCCGCATTGCTGCGGCGTAAAAGGGGGCGGTATGAGTGGCATCGACGTCGTTACCGGCGGTGGCGGCTTCATCGGCAGCCACCTGGTTGACCGCCTGCTGCTCGACGGACGGACGGTGCGCGTCCTCGACAACTTCTCCGTCGGCAACCGCCGCAACCTCGAGCAGCACAAGGGCAACAAGAAGCTCGACATCGTCGAGGGCGACGTGCGCGATCGCGCCGCGGTCGACAAGGCGGTAGCCGGCGCCGAACGAGTGTTCCACCTCGCGGCGCGCGCCGACATCGTGCCGAGCATCGTCGAGCCCGACGACTACTTCACGACCAACGTCGACGGCACATTCAACCTGTTGCAGGCGGCGAAGAAGCACGGTGCCAAGCGCTTCCTCTATGTGGGTTCTTCTACCTGCTATGGCATTCCGCAGGTCTATCCGACCCCCGAGGACGCGCCGATCCGGCCGCAGTATCCGTACGCGCTGACCAAGTACATGGGCGAGGAACTCGTCATGCACTGGGGTCGCGTCTACCAGCTGCCGGTGCTCTCGCTGCGCTTCTTCAACGTGTACGGCCCGCGCGCGCGCACCAGCGGCACCTACGGCGCGGTGTTCGGCGTCTTCCTGGCGCAAATGCTGGCCGACAAGCCGCTCACCATCGTCGGCGACGGCAACCAGACGCGCGACTTTACGTTCGTCTCCGACGTCGTCGATGCCCTCGTCACCGCGGCGGCAAGCCAGCTGTCGGGCCAGATTTTCAACGTCGGCAGCGGCCACCCGGTCAGCATCAACCGCATCGTCGACCTGCTCGGCGCCAAGAGGACCGTCTTCGTGCCCAAGCGCCCGGGCGAGCCGGACTGCACCTGGGGCGATATGGCCCGCATCTGGAACGCGCTTCAGTGGCAACCGCAGGTGCCGATCGAGGAGGGCGTCCGCACGATGCTCGATCACATCGACTACTGGCGCGACGCCCCCGTCTGGACCACCGACAAGATCCAGACCGCGACCGCCGACTGGTTCAAGTACCTGGGCCGATAGCCGAGACGCCGCCCCTCTGAGCTTGCCGACAGCTGAGGTGATTTGGGCGGACGGCGGCTCTATATTCCGCCGCATGCCGGGACCCAAGGATAAAGGCCGCGCCGTCGTCGCCATGTCGGGCGGCGTCGATTCGTCGGTCGTCGCCGCCCTTCTCGTGGAGGAGGGCTGGGACGTCGTCGGCATCACGATGCAGCTCTACGACCATGGCGCCGCCACTGGCCGGCCGGGCACCTGCTGCGCCGGCCGCGACATTGCCGACGCCCGCCGCGTCGCCCAGACGCTCGGCATCCCCCACTATGTGCTCGACTTCGAGCAGCGCTTCCGCGCCGCCGTGATCGAAGACTTTGCCGATTCCTACCAGGCGGGCGAGACGCCCGTGCCGTGCGTGCGCTGCAACCAGCGCATCAAGTTCCGCGACCTGATGGACACCGCGCGGGAGCTCGGCGCCCATGTCCTCGCCACAGGCCACTACGTGCAGCGCAAGGATGGTGCGGACGGGCCCGAACTGCACCAGGCTGCCGACGCCTCGCGCGACCAGAGCTACTTCCTGTTCGCCACCACCGCCGAGCAACTTGCCTTCCTGCGCTTTCCCCTCGGCGGCCTGCCCAAATCCGAGACACGGGCGCTGGCACAGCGGTTTGGCCTCGCCGTGGCCGACAAGCCCGACAGCCAGGACATCTGCTTCGTGCCCGCCGGCAGCTACAGCGACGTCGTGCGCGCCCTGCGGCCCGGCACCGCGGCCACCGGCGAGATCGTGCACCTCGATGGCCGCGTGCTCGGCCGCCACAAGGGCATCACCCATTTTACGGTCGGTCAGCGTCACGGCCTTGGCATCGGCGGCGGGGCGCCGCTCCACGTCCTCCGGCTCGAGCCATCCAGCGGCCGCGTCATCGTCGGCCCGCGCGAGGCCCTTGCCACCACCCGCTTCGCGGTGCGGGAGCTGAACTGGCTGTCCGCCCCCATTGGCGCCGACGGGGTACGTGGCGCCGTGCGGGTGCGCTCCTCGCGGCCACCCATGCCGGCCACCATTTATGCGAACGGGCAGGGGGCCGGCGTGGTGCTCGATACCCCCGAGTATGGGGTCGCTCCCGGCCAGGCCTGCGTGGTCTACGACGGCACCCGCGTGCTGGGCGGCGGCTGGATCGAGCGCCCGGTCGCGGCCGAGTCCCGGCCAACTCATTTGGCTGCGGCCGCCGGCCTCGCTTGACGGGGGGAACCCCGCGTCTTTATATCCGCCTCGCTCCGCGAGGAGCGCGACGTGGTGCGGCGGGGTAGCTCAGTTGGTTAGAGCGGAGGAATCATAATCCTTAGGTCGGGGGTTCAAATCCCTCTCCCGCTACCACCCGATCCCCCAGGGGAGCGGAACCACTAGACGCCGTCCTTCGGGACGGCGTTTTCGTTTTTGGCCGGCGGGCGGCCCACCCCCCGCTCGCTCCGGGGCCTGGCTCCATCCGGTACGCACCTGATTTGGAAACGTTCGCCAGACTGTACTCTGTGCCCTTGGCGACGCTGGCAGGGGGACTCATGACGGTGGACGACTTAGCGGCACCTTCGCGCTTGAAAGGCGTGCGCGTGCTGTTGGTCGAGGACGACGGCGACTTTGTGCCCGATCTCCTTGAACTGGTGCGGGCCTTTGGCTGCAAGGTAGCAGGCTGGGCGCCGCGCCTGCCCGAGGCGTTTGCGCTGTCGGCCTCGCGCGAGTTCGACTTGGCCTTGCTCGACATCAGCATCGGCGGCCACAGCGTGCGGCCGTTCGCGGCGCATGTGCGGCACCAGCGCAAGCCGATGCTGTTCGTCACGGGCAGCCGCGAACTCGTGGCAAGCGGCGAAGCCGTCGTCTACAAGCCGTTCAGCCCCGACGAATTGCAGCGGGGCATGACTGCCGTCCTGCAGCACGCCGGCTCGGAGGCATGAAAAACCCCGCCGGTTGCCCGGCGGGGTCAGGCTGTGTCGAGCGCGCTCGTGTCGTTAGGCGGTCGCGGTCATCGCGTCCGGCGTCGTGCCGCGCTTGCGGCGTGCGACACCGAACAGCGCGGCGATACCGCTGATCAGCAGCACGATCGCCGGCGGCACCGGCACCGGAGCCGGAGTCTCGGCCCAATACGCGACGAGGTAGTTGAGGCCGTACGGCTTGCCGTTGCTGGCCGTGCTCAGCGGGGCGCCCGTCGCCGTTGCCGAGGTGGAGAACAGGCCTTCGTCGCCCGGGGCCACGTGCGGATAGTGGAACACGCTGTAGACGTGGTCGTACTGCATCGCCAGGAACATCTGGGTGTTGTCCTGGCCCGGCGTGCCGATGGCCTCGGTCCACGTGGCGAAGCCGTCGTAATCCCACTCGCCACCGATCTTCTTGCCATAGGCGGTGGCGTTGACGAGGAAGTCGGGCTCGCCGATCTCGAGGTACTTCGACCAGCCACCGAGGTAGTGCAGGTCGAGCGTGGTGAACGGCGCCGGCGTCAGCGCGTCCTCGACCTTCCATTCCAGCAGCGGGTTGCCGGAGAATTCGCCGAGGAAGTTGCCGTAGCCGAGCGACGCGGCGGTGGCGCCGTGCACGGTGAACGTGGCGGCGGCAGCAAAAGCGATTGAAGCGACCAAACGATGGGTGGACACGAGGGAGTGGCCTCCAGCCTGAAAAGAGAAGTTGCGTCCGCACCGTTTATGAACGTTGCGCTCAAGCACTGGAGTGCCGCTTTCGGGAGCGGAAGCGGACAGTTCGGGGTAGGGCAAAGTCCGGGTACCCGCGGTGGCGGCCGCAGCGCACACAAAGAAACGCCCAGCCCAAGGGGCGGAGCGTGCTTGCGGAGAACGAAAGCGCATCGGCGGAACAAGATGCGAAGGGCGGGGCCGGCCCTGTGGACGCGGAAAGGCCAGCCCCGCTGCCCTCGTCAGCGCGTTGATACTGCGGCGCTGATCTCGGTTTCGGGCTCTCCATGCAGGCGCACCAGCATCGGCGTCAGCCGCGGCGCTGCC
>CAIVPW010000132.1 GCA_903907895.1 uncultured Alphaproteobacteria bacterium | reverse complement strand
GTGGCTGGGGCGCGAGGATTCGAACCTCGGGGTGCCGGAATCAAAATCCGGTGCCTTACCGCTTGGCTACGCCCCAGCAAAGCGATGGCGGAGGGACTTTAGGCCGTGGACACGCGCAACGGCAATCTGTCGCTGCGCGACTCAGCGTCCGGAGCCGAGCCGGATCGTGATCGATGCTTGCCGCGGCGCGGCGGCGAGACGGGCAGACAAGACGATGCCGGTATAGATCAATACGGTTCCGGCGGCATAGGCCAGCACGTACTGCGGATTCAGCGCCGCAAGGATGCCCGGAACCGCAACCAATCCCAGGTAGATGGCGAGCCGCAAGCCGGCGTGACGGGGCAAGGCGACTTGCAGCAGATGGTGGAAATGGCGCCGGTCGGGCGCGAACGGCGAGTGGCCGGCCGCGATGCGGGTCGCCATCAGGCGCAAGGCATCGACCACCGGCACGAGAAACCAGAGGGCAACCTCATCGGCGTGCAGGTCTGGGAAGCCCACCGAATAGACATGAATGGTGAAGAACGCGACCGCCGCCCCCAGGCCATACGTGCCCGCGTCCCCCAGGAACACGGCGCCCCGCACGTTGAAGAGCCAGGTGACCGCGAGGCCGCCGATCAGGGTCACAAGCACCGGCGCGAGGTCGGGCGGCGCGTGCCACCATAGGAAGGCGGACCAGATCAGCAGCATGCCCAGCGCAAGGCCGTTCTTGCCGTCCGCCATGTTGAGCGCGTTCTGCAGGCCGACGATGCACAGCACGGTGAACACCACCGACAACCCCCACGAGGGGAAGATCGCGACATCGAGAAAGCTGAAGCGCAGATAGGCGACGAGCTCGCCTGGCACAAACCACAACACGCCGAGCGTCAGCAGCACGCCGGCGCTCAGCCGGTACAGCGGCCGGATATGGCTTCGGTCATCGAGATACCCGACGGCTGTGAAGCCTGCCACCGCGGCACCGACAATGAGGAGGTATGGAGTCAGCGGGCCGGCATACGCCTGCCACGCCATGCTGGGCAGCAACCCAAGGACAACCGCAAGACCCCCGACTTCGGGAGTGGGCGCCGCATGCAGTTTGCGGCCGCCATCCGGCATGTCCACCACGCCGAGGAAGCTGCCAAGGGGCCTTGCGAACAGGCAGACCACCAGGGCCACGCCCACGCCAACGAGCAGACTCAACATGATCAGAAGCCCCGGCACGCCCGCACCATAGCCAAAATCCGGACCCCAACAAGGGAATGTGAGCTAAAGGCCGCTCAGCCAAGGAGTCAGCAGGGCCACGGTGCGCGGCAGGACATCGGCCTGATTCGCCGCAAATTCCTGCGCCCGGCGGCCAACGGTTACGACCGCCGCAGGTTCGCGCAGGAGACGGGCGGCGGCCCCTGCCAGTGCCTGCTCGTCGGCTATCGGCACCAGGCCGCCAGCGGCAATCAGGCCATCGCATAGCGTCTGAAAGTTGTGGCGATACGGGCCTTTGAGGGTGGCGCACTGCAGGCGCGCAGGTTCCAGCGGGTTGTGGCCGCCCTGAGGCACCAAGGAGCCGCCGAGGAACACGACCGGTGCCAGGCGGTAGAACAACCCAAGCTCGCCCAACGTGTCGGCGATGTAGATGTCGGCGTCCGGGCCGTCGCCCCGTGACCGCAACGCCACACGCCTGCCGGACTCGGCCAGGCGGGCAGCGATCGCCGGCCCCCGCTGCGGATGGCGGGGGGCGATCACGGTCAGGAGCTGCGGAAACTCCCCGAGCAGCCGGGTGTGGACTCGCGCGGCGATGTCTTCCTCGCCCTCGTGCGTGCTGGCAGCCAGCCAGCGCGGGCGCCCCGCCCAGGCCGCCTCGAGCGAACGGTGCGCCGCCAGGGAATCCGGCAGAGGCGGCGCAGCTACCTTGAGGTTGCCGGGCATTTCGACGCCGGCCGCGCCCAACGCCCGCAAACGGGCGGCGTCCTCGTCTGACTGGGCGAGCACGGCACGGAAGCTATTCAGCACCTCCGCCGCCAGCGGGCGCACGCGGCGCCAGCGCCGAAAGGAGCGTTCTGACATGCGCGCGTTGATGAGGACGGACGGTACGTCGCGGCGGCGCAACTCGCGCAGCATGTTCGGCCACAACTCCGATTCGACCCACAACGCGAGATCGGGCCGCCAATGGTCCAGAAAGCGGCGCACCGCTGGCGGTACATCGACGGGTGCGAACTGATGGAGCGCAGGCGGCGCCAAGCGCTCCGCCATCAGAGCGGCCGAGGTCGGCGTGCCTGTCGTAACCAGTGGCACGACGTGCGGATAGCGCTGCTGGATGGCAGTGATCAGCGGCAACAGGGAAAGACTCTCGCCCACACTCGCGGCGTGCATCCAGACGACCGGCGCAAGTGGGCGCTGCAGCGCAGCAATGCCCATGCGCTCGGCAAGGCGGGCGGCATTCTCTTTGCCTGCGGCGGCGCGGCGGGACAGATGTAGCCGGACAAGAGGCGTCGCGGCCCGGCTGAGAACGGAATACATACTCAGGCCGAACTGCCCGAGCATGGAACTCACGGTGTCAGGGACGCCAGACGCGGAGCGGGCTGGCGAATTCATGCTGCCGCCAAATGCCCTTGATGTCGGCGACCAAACCCCCGTTTGGCATGAGCCGGCGGATGCGCGCCACGTCGAACTCGACATAGGGGCGGTGCGCTACAGCTGCGACAACGGCGTCGTAGGTGCCGTTCAGATCCGGGGTCAGATCGACACCGTACTCGTGCTTCGCTTCTGCAGGATCTGCGAAGGCGTCATGCACGCTGACCTTGTGGCCGGCCTTCTGCAGCCCGGCGAGGACATTGGCGACGCCCGAATTGCGCAGATCGGGCACGTTTTCCTTGAAGGTGAGACCGAGCACCAGGATGTTGCTGGGACGGCTGCCGAGCTGCGTATCGATGCAGTCCGCCAACCACTGGCCCATGCCATCGTTGGTGTTGCGGCCAGCGAGCACGACGATCGGCTGATAGCCGATCTGGATGGCCCGCTCGGCGAGGTAATACGGATCGACGCCGATGCAGTGGCCGCCCACCAACCCCGGCTGGAACGGCAACCAGTTCCACTTGGTCTTCGCCGCGTCGAGCACGTCGTAGATAGACAGGCCCAAGCGGTTGAAGATCTGCGTCACCTCGTTGATGAAGGCGATGTTGATGTCGCGCTGTGCGTTCTCGATAACCTTGGCGGCTTCCGCGGTGGCGATGTTGCGCGCCATGAACACGCCGGCTTTGGTCACCTTGCCGTACACGTCGGCAAGAATCTTGCCGACCTCATCGTTCTGCCCCGCGACGACCTTCACGATGTTCGCCAAGGTGTTGACCGGGTCGCCTGGATTGATGCGCTCCGGCGAGTAGCCAAGGAAGAATTCCTTGCCGCACTTCATGCGGGAGAGGCGCTCCAGGATCGGTGCGCAAATCTCTTCCGTCGCGCCGGGGTAGACCGTGCTTTCGAAGCAGACGATGTCTCCCGTCTTCAGCAACGGACCGACGGCCTCGCAGGCGCCAACCACCGGACCGAAGTCCGGCTTGCGGTTGTCATCGACGGGCGTGGGGACGGCAACGATGTACAGGTCGGAGCCTGCCATCTTGGCCGCATCGAACTCGTACTGGCACGTGCTGGCCGCCACGTCGGCATCCGGCACTTCGTGCGTGCGGTCGTGGCCCTTGCGCAGTTCGCCGACCCGGCGCTTCGAGAGGTCGTAGCCGACGACCTGGTAGTGCCGCGCCAACGCCACCGCGAGGGGAAGACCCACGTAGCCGAGGCCGATGACAGCGAGCTGGCGGGGAGTTGCGGGTGGGGACATTCCGAACCGGGGAGAGCGGCATCGTGTAGGGTTAACCGGCGGTGAAGTCAACGTGCCGTAGGTCGGGGCATCGTCGCCCCGCCGAGGTCGGGTCATCAGTTTGGGGGCGGTCCCTGGCGCATATGCGAGGAACTGGAGCCCGAGCTCTCCTCGCCGCAAATGGTAACGCGGCCCGAGTCGAGCAGGTTGCCGAAGAACTTCCAGCCGGTCGGCGTCTCGCACATTCCGATTCAGCGCTTGGCGGCAACCCGGTCGGCCGTGCGGCTGGTGGGCATCGACGGCGCGATACCGGCCTGCCATCGGCGATACCCGGGGGCCAGGTGCGCATTGGCGGCCAAGACCGCGAGGCCGTCCGACGGCGCCACGTACGTCGAGCGGCCGATGATCAGGTTGCGATCACCATCGCCGTGGAATGCGGCCCACAGGTCGGGACGGGCCAGCGCTCACGGCGGCGTCGAAGGTGCCGGCCACCGCCGCCGAGGATAGGGGCCTTGCCTGCGCAGGACGGCAGCACCGCAAGCGCGGCCTGCGCGAGTTCTCGATTTCGTGCAGCTGCTGGAACACCGTCACTCGCTTGCGCAGGCCGGAGGTGCCAGCGCGCTGGTCGCTGAACGGCGACGTAGGAACCTCGGGAGGAGGAGCGCTCACGACGATGCTGGCTGAGGCGTGCGGTTCGGGTGCGGCCGAGAATGGCGGCCTTCGTAGGTCAGTAGCAATCCGCTTGGCGGCCGGAGTTGCGGCGGCGCATAGAAATTGACTCCAGCATTCACAAAGCGACCGCCACCGCAAGGAACTCCGATTCCCTGTTGGATCAGGCAACTACAGGGAATTGAACCCTCAGTAACCGACGCGGCCGCTTACGAGGGCGGCCCCGAGCCCCGACATCGGCGTCGGGACCGTAACCAAGAAACAGGGAATCACCAGTCCGGAAACTGGGACGAATCCCCGCTTGGTGACGAGAACTGCCTACAGCCTTCTGGAATAGGTTGGCGTGTCATTGCGGCAACGCACCCAGCAACGCGCCCGCGCCCGAAGCTGTCTCTATTAGGCCGCTAGTAGCAGTGGTTGCGGGGGCCGTGTTCGGCCGCCGCAAAACGGAACCCAAGGACGACCCCGCCTCCGGGCTCTGTTAGTTCCCGGATTATTTGGTTAGTTGTGGGGTCGAATCTCCGGCCCCCGAACCGGAGAATGCCAATGGCACTTCCAGCGGTATCGAAGCGCTTCGTCTCGGAAATCGCGTCTATCGCGTCGTTGCGGCCATCGCCCAACAACGCCAGAACCCATTCGAAGCGTCAAGTCCAACAGATCGCCCGCAGCATCCGCGAGTTCGGCCCGACCAACCCCATCGTGGTCGATCCGACAGGCGAGATCATCGCCGGCCACGGACGCTGGCTTGCGGCCCAACAGATCGGACTTCATGCATTCCCGGTGATGCGGGTGTTCGGCTTGACCGAGCGGCAAAAGTCGGCGATTCGCCTCGCAGACAACAAGATTGCCGCCAATGCCGGGTGGAACCTCGAGATTCTTGCGGCCGAACTTGAAGGCCTGACGAACGTCGAGTTCGACGCCACCATTACCGGCTTCAGCGTCGCGGAAATCGACCTTCTCATTGACCAAGCCGCCACTCTGACGGCGAACGCCAAAGCCGACATGGTCGCTGAACCTCGGCGCGAAGGTCCTGCCGTGAGCCGGCTCGGCGACATATGGCGGTGCGGCGAGCATCGCATCCTCTGCGGCGACGCTTGCTCGCAGGCGAGCTATTTGGCGGTCCTTAGGGGCGATCGCGCCCAGATGGTGTTCACCGATCCGCCCTACAACGTTCGCATGTCGGGCCATGCGGGCGGCCTGGGCACGATCCAGCACCGCGAATTCGCGATGGCCTCCGGTGAGATGTCCACGGAGGAGTACCGCGGGTTTCTCCGCGACTTCCTGCGCTGTGTGGCCGCGTCCAGCGTGGACGGCTCGATCCACTTCGTGTGCATGGATTGGCGACACACCCCCGACCTCCTCTATGCGGCGCACGAGGCCAATCTCGCGTGGAAGAATCTATGTGTCTGGAAGAAGGCCGCTATCGGGATGGGGACATTCTATCGCTCCCAACACGAGCTCGTCTTCGTTCTGAAGAATGGCGATCGCCCTCACATCAACAACTTTGAGTTGGGCCAACACGGGCGTACCCGCACCAACGTCTGGGAGTACTCCGCTGCCGATGCACCGGATGTCACACGCCACGAGGCGCTTTCGATGCATCCGACTGTCAAGCCGGCGGCACTCGTCGCCGATGCGATGAAGGACTGCTCCACGAGGGGCGGCATCATTCTCGATCCCTTTGGTGGCAGCGGCACGTCCATGATCGCTGCTGAGATGACGGGGCGATGCGGCCGACTCATCGAGCTGGATCCCCACTACGTCGACGCTGCCGTGCGTCGCTGGGAGGGTTACAGCGGCGGGGAAGCAATACACGCCACCACGGACAAGACCTTCGCCGAGGTTTCTTCGGATCGTGCTGCGGCCATGCGGCCTGATGGGACGGAGGGAGCCTGAGCATGTCTGAGGAGGAGGATATCGGCTACGGGAAGCCCCCGCGGGAGCACCGCTTCAAGAAGGGCCAGTCCGGCAACCCGAAGGGGCGCCCGCGCGGCACGAAGAACCTAAAGACTGACCTCACCGAGGAGCTGAGCGAACGCATCTCGGTCCGCGAGGGACAGGTCCAGCGGAAGATCAGCAAACAGCGTGCTGTCGTGAAGTCCCTTCTCAACAATGCGATCAAGGGCGATGGGCGCGCGCAGGCCACTTTGTTCAGCATCATGGCCCGTTTGATCGGGCAGGAGGACGAACGCAACGACGCCGCAACGATTACTGAGGACGAGGCGTCGATCTTGGCGCACTTCGAGGAGCGCCTCCTGCGGCGCGCACAATCGAAAGGCCAACGGACGGCTGCTGACACTCCGCTGGACCGCGACGCTGGCCACACGCACTCAGAGGAAGTCGGCACAGAAAAAGTCACGGAGGGCCCCGATGTCGACCCAGACTGAGCTGCGCGCAGTTCTGCATCAGGACTTCAACGCCTTTGTTGAGCGTAGTTTTCAGACGGTCACTGGCGCGCAACTCGAGCGGAACTGGCATATCGACGCCATCTCATATCACCTGGCGCGGTGCGTCACTGGCGATCTGCGGCGCCTTCTTATTTCGATGCCGCCTCGGAACCTCAAGTCGATCTGCGCCTCGGTTGCCTTGCCGGCCTGGATCCTGGGTCGCGATCCCCGCAAGCAGGTCGTCTGCGCCAGTTACTCGCAGGACCTCGCCAACGATCTGGCTGGGAAGGCGCGCCTGGTGATGAAGACGGACTGGTATCGCAACACGTTCCCGGCGCTCGCCACTCTCCGCGATACAGAGGCCGAGTACCAGACCACCCAGGGCGGCTCGCGCTACGCAACCTCGGTTGGCGGAACGCTTACCGGGCGCGGCGCCGACTTTCTCATTATCGACGATCCGATGAAGCCTGACGAAAGGCTATCCAAGACCGCCCGCGACGGCGTCATCAATTGGTATCGCTCGACGGCATCGACCCGACTAAATGACAAGCGAACGGGCGTGGTCATTGTTGTAATGCAGCGGCTACACGAAGACGACCTCGTTGGCCAG
Source organism: uncultured Alphaproteobacteria bacterium (assembly GCA_903907895.1). Taxonomy (GTDB): domain Bacteria; phylum Pseudomonadota; class Alphaproteobacteria; order UBA2966; family CAIVPW01; genus CAIVPW01. The sequence continues at coordinate 735 of CAIVPW010000132.1, read as the reverse complement.
CTGCTGCGCGATGGGGACTGGGAACACCTCTGTCTGCCAGCGATCGCCGCAGAAGACCTCCTGGTGCCATGGGGCCCCAACGAGCAGCATCGCATGCGGAGCGGAGAGCTTCTGCATCCCAGTCGCGAACCGCAGCAGATCCTCGACGCGCTACAGCGGTCGATGGGGTCCGCCAACTTCTCCGCACAGTACCTGCAGAAGCCCGTGCCGGACGGCGGCTATCTCGTCAAGAGAGAATGGCTCAAGACCTATCTAAGCGCACCACAACCAAGTCGCATTGTGCAGAGTTGGGATACCGCGATGAAGGGGAACGCAGGAACCGACTTCTCGGTCTGCACGACGTGGTTCGAAGCGGGCGAGGGCTACTTTCTGGTAGACGTGTACCGAGAGCGCCTTGAGTACCCGGCCCTTAGAACTGCGGCACTCCGGCTACACGAGAGGTTCTCGCCAAACGCGGTCCTCATTGAGGACAAGGGGTCCGGCACGGCACTGATCCAAGAACTTCGGCAGCAGCGAGGAATCTCGGCCATCGCGATTGAGCCGGAAGGAGACAAGACTTCACGATTCGACGTTCAGTCAACCAAGTTTGAGGCTGGGAAGGTCCATGTCCCCAACGACGCCCCTTGGTTGCCTGTCTTCCTCGAGGAGCTCTTGGCATTCCCCGGCAGCCGGCACGACGATCAGATCGATAGCGTGTCGCAGTTCCTGAAGTGGACTGACCAACGGCCCCACGGC
>CAIVPW010000131.1 GCA_903907895.1 uncultured Alphaproteobacteria bacterium | reverse complement strand
GCCCAAAGGCGCCGCGCCCGCAAAGCGAACGGCGCCTATCAGCCAGCCGAGTAACGCATTCACGGATCAGGCGCGCCCATAGGCCGCGCTTGATCCCTGCTTGATCCCCAGGGCGCCCAAGGCTATCTGTGGGCCCTGCCTCTAGTCCCCTTCGTCTAGTGGCCCAGGACATCGCCCTCTCACGGCGAGAACAGGGGTTCGACTCCCCTAGGGGACGCCACATCCTCCAAGACCCGCAGTAGCCCAACACAGAGGGCGAGGGTTGGGCGCCTCCCCTGAGATGTGCGCACGCTCAGAACGCGCACATCCTGCAGGAGGCGTTCGATGGTTGGCCTGCAGAGCGCGATCCCACTGTTGCCGCTAAGATGCATTACGGCAAAGCGGTGCGCGGACCATGCACAAAATTGACGAAGCCAAACGTGGGGCATTCCGCGCGTTGCGGATCGGGACAGACCCTTGGGTGACGCCCGTCACGGCTGAATGCCTTCAGGACGTAGGCCTGCTTTCGACGCTCACTCGCTGGCGTGGGGAAAACATGGAGGGCTTTCCTTCTGTCTTCACCCCTACGGTGGAGCGCACCCGCACGTGGTTGCGGGATCGCATTCTGGACAAGCCGGGCCGGTGCCTTTTCCTGATCTACAGCGATACCCGCCCCATCGGCCAGGTTGGGGTGAGCATAGTTGACCATGAGACGGTCGAAATTTCCGACGTGATACGAGGCGAAGTCGCCGAGCCCGGAGCTATGCAGGCCGCATTACATTCGCTGCGCCAATGGTTATACCGCGCCGGCACGACGTACACCCAGCTTCGCGTGTTCACGGATCGCTTCCATGCAATCCGTCTCTACGATCAACTGGACTTCCGGCCTACGATCCTAATCCCACTCGCGCGCACAGAAACGTCACAGGGCGAATATGCCTGGACCGACGCCGACGGCCGCAGGCCGGAGCGGTATTTCTTGCTGATGCGTCACGCCGGTTAGTGGGCGTGGGGCGCGGGCTGCAGCTTTGCGGAGGGATCATCGAGAGAGCGGAGCAGCGAGTGAACGGAGCGTTCGTCCGCTGGTACGGTGAGTGCGGTTGAAACCCGCGGAAACGCCGGGTTGCTTGGACAACGCGGCGTCTCCCCTAGGGGACGCCGTTTAGGCACCGTTTGCTGCGGGGGGAAGCCCGATGGCTGCTACAAGCCCTTGCGGCTGCGCAGCCTCTAGCCAAATCGTGCCCCGGTGCTCGCTCACCACTTGCTTCGCGATAGCAAGGCCAAGGCCAAATCCAGAGTTCCCCTGAACCTCGCGGGCCGGACTTCCCTTGACGAAAGGCTCGAAGACCCGCTCGCGTTGTTCCGCCGGTATTCCCGGACCATTGTCAGTCACACGAATCAGAATTCCATCATCCGCCTGCCGGGTCAGGCGGACACTTACTCGAGTTCCATGCTTGATTCCGTTGTCGACCAAATTGGACAAGGCCCGGCTCAGGGCAAGCGGTTTGCACTCGTAGGACAGCCGATCCGGACCCTCATAGTGGACATCCCAGCCCATGTCAGAAAACCGGCTGCAGACCGACATCACCAGACTCGGTAAGTCCGTTCGAACACTCTGCTCTGAAAGATGGGCATCTCGCAGGTAGGTCAGCGCCTCCTCGACCATGCGATCAATTGTGGATATGTCGCCGAGCATTTCCTCCTTGGACACCGAGTCCGGCGCACGCTCCAAACGCAGCCTCAATCTTGTCAGCGGAGTCCGCACGTCATGACTCATCGCGAGCAGCATCTGTGTGCGGCCGCTGACAAGCCGCCTGATTTCAGAGCGCATTTGATTGAAGGCCCGCGAGGCCTCGCGGATCTCGCTCGGTCCGGACTCTGGCAGCGCTTGATCGCTGGCCGGGAACTTCGCGAAAGCGCGCGCGGCCGACGCGAACAAAGATATGGGCGATGCCACAGCGCGGACCGCATAGGCCGCCAGCAACACCAGCGTGACCGTTAGCGCGCTTAGCGTCGGGAGGAGCGGAAGAATCGCGGAGGGCCGTTCAAGGCTTGCCGCATCTAAACCGAAGACGAGCGCTCGATCCGGACCAGCCGCCAATGCCACTCCAGGACCATTCTGTGCAGCCATTCTCTTATCTTTGAGGACGGGTAAGCCCCAGACTTCTGCGAGCCTGCTGGAAGCGATCGGCAAGATGCTCGAGACATCCGAATTGCCGGGCAGGAGGTCGGCTATTGCGACCTCCTGCACCGGGATGCCAGCGCGACGGGCTGCCAAGACGATCGTGTCGCGCTCGTCCTGAGATGGCGCGTCGATGATCATGCGCCCAACATGGCCAACGAGATTCTCCCAGCTGCGGGGATTGGGCGGTTCGGGACTGCTGTTGAGGAAGGTCAAAATTACGACCAAGGCCAGCACGTTGGATCCGAGCACGGCCAACACCACCAAAATGGTGATTTGAGCGACGATCGTTCCGCCTTTCAGGCGTCGCAGCACGTTCACGGCGCGGCCGATTCCACTGCGCACGAGAAGACATATCCACCGGAGCGCACCGTCTTGATCAACGTAGGTTGTCGCGGATCGTCTTCGATCTTCTGACGCAACCGGCTCACATGAACATCGACGCTGCGGGACCCGCCGACGGCGCCAGCCAGCGACATCTCCTGAAGGCTCTCGCGCGACAAGACGCGTCCGGCGTTTCGACAAAACGCGAGCAACAGGCTGAATTCCGCACTGGTAACGGAGATGAGAACCCCGCTCGCGTTGTGTATTTCGCGCGTCACCGGGTTGAGCTGCCAACCGTTCCCAAACCGGAGCGGCGCCTGTGGAGTGGCGGGAGTAGGCCCAACCAAGCGCGCACGCCGCAGCAGTCCTCGGATGCGTGCCACGAGTTCTCGCGAGTTGAACGGTTTGCTGATGTAGTCGTCCGCGCCCAGTTCAAGGCCAACGATCCGGTCCACATCGCTGCCGCGCGCGGTCAACATAATAATAGGCAGCTGCGACACCGTGCGAATCCGGCGGCAGATGCTGAGGCCGTCTTCACCCGGAAGCATCAAGTCGAGAATGACTAAGTCGATTCCGCCATTGCCAATGAATGCGGAAAGACTCCGTCCATCGCGCAGCACGGATACCCGAAATCCGTTCTCCCTCAGCAACTCGCTCAATAGCTGCGCGGTCTCAGCATCGTCTTCCACCAATGCGAGGTGAGGAGATGAGTCGCCGTCCATCCGCATGCGCCTGTCCTGGTGAGAATCGACCGGTGAAGGCAATTGTTGCCGCTTCTTACGCGTTAGGAACGTAAAGCAATGTGAAGAAAGATGAAGTTCCTGCTGCGCTCCTGTCCCGCTTCCAAGTCGGGGGCTCGGGCGCGCCCGCGCCCTTAAAACTCCGACATATGGCGCAAGCGTTGCACCTCCAAGCGTGGAAGCTCTTCTCCTCGCAGATGAGCTTGCAATACAGAAGCTAGGAGATATCCGATGAACGTAGCCAGCACCTCCCTCGCGATGGGGCCATATCCGCCTCCGGCCGCGGACAGTGCAATGCAGAACATGAAAGCGCTGATGGAGGCCATCAAGTCTGGTGACCTCGACTCCGCCAAGTCGGCATTCGAAGCCGTGTCGTCGAGCAAACACAGCGTCACGGGCCGTGACAACCCGATGGCCGACTTCCTCGCCCAACTCGGTACCGACCTGGAGAAGGGCGACATCAAAGGCGCACAGGAGCATCTGTCAGCCTTTGATGAAAAGATGCGCTCTTCCCGCGGAGGGCCCGGGGGCCATTCGAGCAGACCCGGCAAAATGGACGAGGAGCTCACGAAGCTGTTTGAAGCAGTGCAGTCCGGCGATCTCACGACCGCCCAGAAGCAACTGCAGGCAGTCGCCGGCCGAGCCAGCGACAACGGAAAGGGAGCCAACCCCATCGTGAACCTCCTCAGCGCGATCAGTTCAGCGTTGCAGTCGGGTGACATAGGCTCGGCCCAGCACGCTCTTTCCGATTTCGGGCAGCACTTGCCAAAAGGAAGCGTGGTCGGTCTGAGCGCATAGCGTGTTGGACGGGCGGCGGATAATCGCCGCCCGTCGCGTCCAATGGACATCAAGTGACGCGCGTGGCGCGCTGTGGGCGATTCAAGCCGCCGAGTGGGAACGGAAGGCCAAAGCCGCTGGCATTTCCACCGTATTGATCATCCGCTGAGGCTGGCACAGAAGCAGGCGCGTGTGGTACAGAGCGGCGCCTCCCCGAGGGGGGCCAATACACCGATAGTGATCGGGCGTCCAAGCGGCGCGGTGAAGAGAACCCGATGATCGCCGCTCTTGTTGTCCTCGGCTTGGCGCTTCTCGGTGCCGCGATCCTGGCGCCCCGCGTATCGGCGACCCTGGCATCGCCGGCCATTCGCTTCACGCTCGTCGGCCTCGGTGCCGCCTGCCTGCTCGCGGCAGTAACCTCGTCGGTCCTGACGCTGGTACAGGCCCCCGCCCAACCAACAGCAGCGGTTCAGTCCTCCCAATCCGCGCGCATGGCTCGCGTACTGGTCGTCGCCGATGATGGCCCCGAGGGGTCGATCCCGCGGTCGGATCCCGCCTTCCAAGCCGCGCTAGCGGCGTTGGAGGATCAGCTTCGCCGCAACGGCTTCGCGGTGTCCGACGGCCGCGGGATTTCCACCGTCAACCCGCTGGACCGGGTGCGCCTCACCGACACAGAAATCGTTCAGTTGGCGCGCCGTCAGCAGCGCGAACCAATTGACGCCGTCGTCGTGTTTTCGTTGTTCGTGCGCATGGAATTCGGCCAAGGCGGGCCGACCATAGCGGGGCGCAGCAACACGATCCTCTCAGGCCGCGGCACCGCGACACTGCTCCGGGGTACGGACTCCGCCAATCTCGGCGCCTTCGAGGCGATCACTCCGGGCCGCTGGCCCGTCGGGTTCGATTGTGCGCGGACGTGCCAGGTGGCGACAATCGGCGCAGAAGGGCCGCTCGTCGCCGAAACCATCGCGGACCAAGTCGTCGCTACGCTGAGGACCGCGCGCTGAGCCGAACGCTCCCCTAGCGCGGCAGCCAGAAGAAGTCGCCGTCGCGGGGCTCCGGGCACGGAGTGAGGTGGCCGTGTTCGTGGACGTGGGCTTCGTAGCCCCAGGCGCGCAGGGCGGTCCAAGCGGTGGCCAAGGTGTCGCCAGCGCGGTGCAGGTGGTGGTCGTTGAGCTCCAGCAGCAGCGGCGGGCGCCAGCGGCGTAGCACGTCCGCCGCGCCCGTCAGCATGCGCATCTCCCAACCTTCGATGTCGGCCTTGATGAAGCTCAACCGCGGCAGGTTTCGCTCGGCGGCGAACTGATCGACGGTCAGCACCGGTACGCGCTCGCTGCGTGTCGCGCTTTGTGCCGTGCCGGGCTGTTGCAGGTGCGCAAGTCCGAACCGCACGCTGCCGGAGGCCTTGAGCGGCGTCGATAGGGTGAGTTCGCCCGGCGCGTCGCCAAGGCCGGCGCCCACCACGGTGACGTTGCGCAGGCCGCGGACGCGCACGACAAAGTCGAGGATTGAGCGCGCGTAGCCCGAGGGCTCGAACGCGAAGACGTGGCCCGCGGGCGCCAACCCGGCGAACAATTTGGCGAATTGTCCGGCGTGGGCGCCGACATCGAGCACCACGCCGTCGTGCGGCACCAGCTGCCGCAATACCGGTTCAAGCTCGCGATGGTGTTGGCGGAACACCGCCTTGCCGGCGTGCGCAACATAAGTGGCGCGCGCGCGCCACGGCAGGCCCACAGGGAATAAAGGCATGGGCTACACCGGCTCGCGCAAGGCGCACATGCTATGCCGAAAGCGGGCGTTTGTCGCCCGTCCGCCGTCCGGCAGTACGGCCACCCGGGTGCGTACGCGAGGGCCCTATCGGCGGCGCTCGCGCGGGTCCGCAAGCGGCGGCTGATCGCGCTCGAACAGGATGCGCTCGGCGGCGCCATCGAGGTCGTCATACTGTCCGGCCCGCATGGTCCACAGAAAGGCGCCGAGGCCAAGCAGGCCGAGCGCCAGCGAGACCGGGATCAAATAGAAGAACCCGCTCATTCCGCCGCCTGCAGCGCCGGCTGCGCGGTCGCGCGGGGCGTCGGCGCAAGGTTGCCGCGCAAGCGGAGCGCATTCGCCACGACCACGAGCGAGGACGCCGACATCGCAATGGCGGCGACGAGCGGCGTGACCAGTCCGCCGATGGCGGCCGGCACCGCCACGACGTTATAGGCAATCGCAAGGGCGAGGTTCTGGCGCACGAGTACCGCCGCACCCCTGGCGATGGAAATGGCCTGCACCACCGCCATGAGGTCGTCGCGCAGGAACACGAAATCGGCGGCGTTGCGGCCAACGTCTGCGGCGGTCGCCGGCGCCATCGAGGCGTGGGCGGCCACGAGCGCGGCGGTGTCGTTCAGCCCGTCGCCCACCATCAGCACCTTGCGCCCCTCTCGTTGCAGGGAGTGCAGGCGCGCCACTTTGTCGCCGGGACGCAAGCGGGCGGCGAACGGAATGCCGAGCGCGCCCGCCAGGGCACGCACGGGCGGCGGCGCATCGCCCGAAAGCAGCTCGACCGCCACGCCGGCGGAGCGCAGCGTGGCGACGGCCTCGCGCGCGCCGGAGCGTACGGAGTCTTCGAACGCAAAGGTCGCCGCGAGCGCGCCGTTCTTGGCCAGCACGACGCTCGCGTCGTCATTGGCATCTTGCGCGGACGCCAGCGCCCACGATGGCCGGCCCAGCCGGTAGGTGTCGGCACCGGCGGTAGCCTCGATGCCGAAGCCGGGAAACTCCTGCACGGCGCTGAACGCCGTGCGCTCGGCACCGGACGCCGTTGCGGCCAGGGCGCGGGAGTAGGGGTGCGAGGAGTGCGCGGCCATCGACGCAGCCACCGCAAGTGCATCGGTACGGATCGCCGGAGCGTTGGCAAGGCGCAGGGTGCCGTTGGTCAGCGTGCCGGTCTTGTCGAACGCCACGGCATCGATCTCCGCCAGGCGCTCCAAGGCGGCGCCGTCCTTCACCAGGATGCCACGCTCGAACAGGCGCCGCGCCGCAACGACGTGCACCATCGGCACCGCGAGGCCCAGCGCGCACGGACAGGTGATGATGAGCACGGCGACAGCCACGGTCACCGCGTGGTGCAGGTCGCCGTTGACTGCCATCCACCCGACGAACGCGAAGAATGCCGCAGCGTGCACCGCCGGGGCATAGAGACGCGCGGCGCGATCGGCAATGCGGCGGTACGCCGAACGTCCGCCCTCCGCCGCCTCCATCATGCGTGTCATCTCGGCCAGAAACGAATCCTTCGCCGCGGCCACGGCCTCGATGGTCAGCGGGGCGCTGAGGTTGAGCGTGCCGGCCTGCAGGCGTGTCCCCAGCGTTGCCGCTTGCGGGACCGATTCGCCCGACACCAGCGCGCAGTCGAGGTCGGATGCGCCGACCCGCACCACCGAATCGACCGGAACGCGCTCGCCTGCGGCGAGCAGCAGCAGCATGCCCGGCTGAATCTCCTCAACCGGCAGGAATGCGGTCGCGCCGCTCTCCTGCAGCACCATGGCGCCGCGGGAGGAAAGCCGTGCAAGGCCGCGTACCGCCTGACGCGCCCGCTCGCGCATCAGGTGATCCAGCGTCCGGCCGATCAGCAGGAAGAACAGCAGGGAAATGGACGCATCGAAATAAGCGTGCTCGCGGCCGGTTGCCGTCTCGTACACGCTCATGGCGCACGTGAGCAGAACGCCGATGGAAATCGGCACGTCCATGTTGGTCTGGCCGTGGCGCAGCGCCTTCCAGGCCGAACGGAAGAACGGCCGGCCGGCGTACGCCACTGCCGGCAACGCAATCGCCGCCGATAGCCAATAGAACAGCGTGCGCGTCTCTGGCTCGGCGCCATGCCAGACGGATGCCGAGAACAACATGACGTTCATCGCCGCAAAGCCCGACACGGCGAGTGCGCGCAGGAGTTCCGCCACGGCCGGGTCCGTCTCGGTTGCCGCGGCGTCGTGCAGGTGGGCGTCGTATCCGATGCGTTGAAGCGCCTGGATCAGGCCGGGAGGGACGTCGCCGCGCCAGCGGATGGAGGCGGACCGGTTGGAGAGGTTGGCCCGTGCGCTCTCAACGCCGGGCAGGGCGCGCAACGCCGTCTCGACTTTTTGCACGCAGCTGCCGCACGTGATGCCGGGAACCGAGAGCACCGTTTGCCGCAGCCCGTCGGCTTCGACCCGGCTCTCCGCCAGGATCGCGTCCGCCTCGCCGCCGGCCACCGCCGCGCAGGCCGTGCCGGCAGCGCAGCAACTCATGTACGGGTGGCGCGGTACGCGTGCCAGGTGCCGTGGCCGAGCAGCGGGAACACCACGATGAGGCCGATGAAGCCCGTCGCGGCGCTGATCGCAAACAGCGCGAACACGAGCGCGGCCCAGGTCAGCGTCGCAGGCAGATTGTTGGCCACGAGCGCAGCGCTGGTTCCCATGGCGGTCAGCGCGTCCGTGCGCTGATCCAGCAGCATCGGGATCGAGAACGCACTCACGGCAAAGGCGAGCAGCGCGAACATGCCGCCGACGATGGAGCCAATGGCGAGCATGGCCCATCCGGTCGGCGTGCCGAACAGGGTCGCCAGCAGGTGGTCGTAGCCCGGGAACGGCCGCACGCCAAAGAACAGTGCGTAGATCATGACCGCGGCACGGATCCAGGCCGCAATCAGGATGGCCAGCAGAACGCCGGTGAACAGGATTTGTCCGCCGGACTTCGGCCGCGCAAACACCATCGCGGCCAGGCTGACGCGCTCGCCGGCGGCGATGCGCCGGCTCTTCTCGTACAAGGCGATGGCCAGAAACGGTCCGATCACCACGAAGCCGGTGAAGGCGGGGAAGATGACGTAGTCCCAGCCCAGCGACAGCAGGCCGAATAGCGTTGCGAGCGAAAACAGGAAGACCAGCAGGCCATAGCCGAAGCTGCTGGCGGGGCTGATCCAGCAATCGCGCCAGCCCGCGGCGAGCCAGGCGAACGCATCGGCTGGCGTGATGTTGCGCTGCCAGATGCGCGGGGGCGCCAGCCGCGGCATTACGGCGGGAATGGTGTCATCGCTCATGGTGTCTCTCTCCCGCTAACAGGCCGACTTGGCTGCGCTGAATTGGCCGGGCACGCCCGGGTCGCCGCCGACCACGTGCTCGACGCAGCCGCTCTGCGACGTTGCCGCGACGTAAATGAGGTGAGCGTTCGCAAGCACGATTGTCAGCAGTCCGGCAGCGACCGCGAGCCAGACCGCAATCCTCGCGCGCCACCGGCTGCGCACGGACGCCGCGCTCATTCGCGGGCGATCCGGTCGGCAAGGTAGAGCGCCAGGATCTTGCGCTCGGTGGCCGACAGGCGGCCTTCCCACGCCGGCATCTGGCCCTGGCGGCCGCCCCAAACCGTGGTGCGCAGCATCGCCAGTTCGCCGCCGTAAATCCAATGCGGATCGGTCAGGTTGGGTGCGCCCGCGGCAGCATCGCCGGTCCCGTCCGCGCCGTGGCATGCCGCGCAGTTTTCGGCGAACAGGTCCGCGCACCCGCCTTGCTGGCGGCACCCGCCGCCGGCGCCGCAAGGCTCTTAACGTAAGCGATGACGTCCGTGATCTGCGCGTCCGTCAGCATCTCGTCGCGGCCGAACGCAGGCATCATGGCGACGCGCGTCTCGGGGTGGGCGGCGTTGATGCCGACGCGAATGGTCTCGGCAAGAGCATCGGCGTCGCGGCCCCACAGGGTCGAGGAACGATAGCGGAGGTCCGGAAAGCCGGGGCCGCCGTTGGCCTCCGCGCCATGGCAGGCGGCACAATTGTCGCCAAACAGGGCGCGGCCCGCTTGCCGCACCGAGGTCATCAACTGTGCGTCGGCTAGCACCGTGGCCGCAGGCTCCGATTCCATACGCGCGGTCCACACGCTGCGCGCCGCCGCCGCCTGCTTCAGTTGCTCGGTAAGGGCGGTCCTGTCGTCGTACCCCAGCAGGCCCTTGGTGTAGCGGTCGCCCAGTGGAATGGCCGGCATCATCACCCAGTAGCCGATCGCAAACAGCACTGCGGCGCCGAGAAAGAAGAAGACCGGACGCGGAACGTGGGTGTTGAGTTCCTTGATCCCGTTCCACTCGTGACCGGTCGTCATGTGACCGGTGTGCGGGTCCCGCTCCATCCGGCTCACTGCGTGTCCTCCGGCACAAGGATGGACCGTGCGATGTCATCGAACCGCTTCTGGTTGCCCGGCCAGTAGGCATAGACGCCCACGGCAACAGACAGCGCCACGAGGTAGAGGAGCCCGACGGTCTTCGACAGCCAAAGCGTGGTTTCGTGCGCGATTTCCATGCTCATTCCCCTGCCGCCATTTCGTGTGCAGCGTTCGTCAAGCGTCCCAGGATCTGCAGATAGGCAACCAGGGCATCCATCTCGGTCAGCTTGCCCGCCGCGCCGGCAAACGTGCTGATGTTGGTGGCGTCGCCGTACCGCCGGCGCACACCTTCCGCGAGCGCCGTGTCGGGCGTGGCCTGGCCTTGCGCGTCCGCGGCCGCATTCGCCACCATCTCGTCGGTGTAGGGCACTCCCAGCTGGCGCAGGGTCGCGAGGCGCAAACCAAGATTGTCGGTACGCAGCAGGGCGCGTTGCAGGAAAGCGTAGGCCGGCATGTTGGATTCCGGCACGACGTCGCGCGGGTTGATCAGGTGCGCGCGCTGCCAATCGTCCGAGTACTTGCCGCCCATGCGCGCGAGGTCCGGACCGGTCCGCTTCGATCCCCACTGCATGGGGTGATCGTACTTGGACTCGACGGCGAGCGAGAACGGCCCATAGCGTTCGACTTCGTCCCGCAGGGTGCGGATCAGCTGCGAGTGGCAGCCGTAGCAGCCCTCCCGGATGTAGATGTCGCGGCCGGCCTGCTCGAGCGGCGTGTAGACGCGCATGTCGGCGACTTGTTCGACCGTTTCATCGATGGTGAACAAGGGCGCGATCTCGATCAGTCCGCCGATGCTGGAAACACCGATGATGCCCAGCAAGAACCCGATCGTCTTGCGTTCGAGGCGGTAGTGCAGTCCGAACATCTGATTACTCCGCGGGTTCGAAGGCAGGCGTGGCGGGCATTGGGCGATCGAATTCCGCCGCAGCTTTCGGCGCCGTGCGGATTGTCATCCACACGTTGTAGAGGCCGACGACGCCGCCGATGAGGAACAGAAGGCCGCCAACCGCCCGTGCCGCGTAGTACGGCTTCATCGCCACGAGCGAGTCGACGAACGAGTAGGCGAGCGTTCCGCTCTCCGTGTACGTCCGCCACATCAGCCCCTGGATGATGCCGGAGTTCCACATCGCGAAGACGTAGATGACGGTGCCGGCGATCGCGAGCCAGAAGTGCACCTCGACCAGCCGCGTCGAGTACATGCTGTCGCGCTTCCACAGCCACGGCACCGAGGCATAGATCGCGCCAAAGGCGATCATGGCGACCCAGCCCATCGCACCTGCATGCACGTGGCCGATGGTCCAGTCGGTGTAGTGCGACAGCGCGTTCACGCTGCGGATCGACATGAACGACCCTTCCAGCGTCGACAGGCCATAGAAGAGGATCGCGACGGTAATGAAGCGCAGTGTCGCGTCGTCGCGCACCTTGTGCCAGGCGCCGTTGAGCGTGAGCAGCGCGTTGGTTGCCGACGCCCACGACGGTACCAGCAGCATCACGGAGAACGTCATGCCGAGCGTTTGCACCCACTGCGGCAATGCCGTGTAGTGCAGATGGTGCGACCCCGCCCACATGTAGAAAAAGGTGATGCCCCAGAAGCTGATGATCGACAGCCGGTAGGAAAAGATCGGCCGGCCTGAGCGAATGGGCAGGTAGTAGTAGAGCATGCCGAGAAAGCCGGCGGTCAGGAAGAAGCCGACGGCGTTGTGCCCGTACCACCACTGTGTCATCGCGTCCTGCACGCCGGAAAAGAGCGAGTAGCTCTTCGACTGCAGGAACGACACGGGGATCGCGAGGTTGTTGACGATGTGCAGCACCGCCACGACCAGGATGAAGGCCAGGTAGTACCAGTTGGATACGTAGATGTGCGGCTCGCGGCGGCGGGCCAGGGTGCGGAGGTACACCAGCAGGTACGCAACCCACACCACGGTCAGCCAGATGTCGGCATACCACTCCGGTTCGGCGTATTCCTTGGACTGCGTTGCGCCCATCAGGTAGCCGCTCGCCGCGATGGCGCAGAACAGGTTGTAGCCGAGCAGGACGAACCAAGCGCCGACGGGGTCGGCCAGGCGTGCGCGCGATGTGCGCTGCAGGATGTAGAACGAGGTCGCGATCAGGGCGTTGCCGCCGAAGCCGAAGATCACGGCGCTGGTGTGCAGCGGCCGCAGGCGCCCATAGCTCGCCCAGCCGGCGTCGAACGTGAGGTCCGGGTTGTACAGCAGCCAGGCGACCCAATCGCCGACCAGGAAGCCGACCACGGCAAAGATCATCGCCAGCACGACGCCCACCTTGGTTGGGCCGTCGTAATAGCGGTGCAGGCGATCGAGCGCGGGCTCCGGTGCGGAATACGTCAGCACGAGGTAGAGCAGCGCGCACGCTGCTGCCGCGGCCATCATCGCACCGTGCGTCTGCAGCAGGGCGTCCTGGCCCATCAACGCAAAGAAAAGGCCGACGATGGCGACGACCGTAGCGAGCGACAGCGCAGAGAAGCGTTCGCCCTTGGTGAATCCTGCGAGCATGCCCGAGCGCACCCTGGTTCGAATTGCCGTTGTCCGGGCGCGCGCAAGACGCGCATCAAGACCGCCGCAACCCTAGGAGAAGGTCCGGTGGCTCCCAATCCGCACTAATACGTATGGGGGCAAGAGCGCACCCGCCGCGCCGCGGCGTGCGCGGGTAGCCGGCCCTTTGAGGTGTCGGCAGGTCCGCTACCCTCGGGGGCGGCGCACCATCAGGCAATCGAACTCGACTACGGCGCCGTGGTCTCTGTTGACGGGGAACAGGCCGGACACCGCAAAGCCCGCGCGCTCGAACTCGGCGACGCACTCGGTACAGTGCGGCACCCCTTCGTATAGGTGCAGCAGGGGGATCTCGGACAGCAGCAGGTCAACGTTGCGCAGCCACTCTCCCGCCCCGGCGAACACTTCCTGATCGAACCCTTGCGTGTCCATCTTGAGCAGCAGGCGGCGGTCACGAAACGCCTCTGCTCGCTCATCGAGGAAGGCCTCGAGGCACTCGACACGGACGATCTCCGTTGCACTGCCGACGCTTTCCGATCCGAAGTGCTCCGAGGCGTAGGCAGTTGTCGGCAGCAGCGAGCTGAACACCGGGTTCGCCGCGACAAAGATATGCTGCTCGCCGCGCTGCCGGCCCAGCGCCATGTTGTGGACATGCCATGCTCTGTCGCCCTGCGCGGTGGACCTCAGCCGCTCATAGACCGAGCGCACAGGCTCGAAGGAGTGAAGGTCGCCGCGGAATCCTCCCCGGCGAAGCCGTTGCGCGAACTGTCCCTCGTTGGCGCCAACATCCAGCACTGCATCGATCTTCAGGTCTTGCAGCAGACTTCGAAGCTGCGCACGCAACGAGAACCAGGCGCCCTTCCTCCTGCGCCGGGGGATCAGGGCCACTCCCGATCCGTGCATCTCCACGTCCACGCCCGTTGCCGTTTCCAGCAACTTTTGCAGAATTGCGCGCGTGGCACGCATGGAGCGCTCCCGTGAGGTTGCGGAGCCGCGGAGCGGCTCGACGCGCTTGTGAACGTTGACGCCTGACGAACGATCAGGCGGTCCAATGCACTCACGGCGCAAGGCGGCAGAAGCAAGTCTGCCGTTGGGATTAGCCTGAGGAGGTCTGCCCGCCGGCCCCCGCGCGGTCCTTTGGCGCGCCGCAGCCGCCATGAACCTGTGCCTTCCGGATCGGTGCGGTGCGCGCCGCCGTGCGCGTCGTCGGGTGCAGCCGCGTTCCGCCGGCGGCGGCGAGCAGAATGCCTTTGCGCATGGCTGTCATAGGGTCCATGGAGAGTTACCAGCAATTGCTGAAAGGCGTATGAACCGCCCGGGGGCGGCGCGCCCACCCGGCTTGCGATTGCCGGGCGGCGTGCGCCGGTTCATTCTGCCTGGACCTTGGTGTGGGAGACGGAAATGAAGACGCTGGTTTTGTTGGTGGCGCTGCTGTGGACGGGTTTCGCGGCTGC
>CAIVPW010000130.1 GCA_903907895.1 uncultured Alphaproteobacteria bacterium | reverse complement strand
TCTCAGCGAGCTTTGCCTTGCGGGCCTTGGGCAGGCTGGCTGCACCAACTCTCTTCAGCATCTTGCGAGCGGGCTTCGCCTCTGGCGGCGCGCGGCGCGCCTTCGCCATCTCTTCGATGGTGAGGCCCGAGATCACCGATCGCGGTTCCTGCTCGCCGAGAGCGTCGGCCGAACCCGGTTCGGCAAAGCCGTCCTTCTCCTTGATGAAGAGCCAGTTCTTTCCCTTGTCGCGCGGATCGCGGTCGCGCAGGCGGACCAGCACGAAGCCACCTTTCAGCTTGGTGCCGTCCAGGCGCATTTTGATTTCGCCTTTCTTGTAGCCTGCCTCGATGTCGTTGGCGGGAGTCCACGTACCGCGATCCCACACGATCACCGTTCCGGCGCCGTACTGCTTCTCCGGAATCGTTCCTTCGAAGTCGCCGTAGGAAACCGGGTGGTCCTCGACGTGGACGGCAAGGCGCTTAACGGCAGGGTCGCGGGAGGGGGCCTTGGTGATGGCCCAGCTGCGCAGCACCCCGCCAACTTCGATACGGAAATCGTAGTGCAGGCGCGTGGCTGCGTGCTTCTGCACCACGAACATGTCGCCGCCCGAAGTCGGCAGCGACACCGTCGGCTCGGGTGTTACGGCGAAGTTGCGCTTCTCATGGTAGCGCTCAAGGTGGCCGCCCTTGAGGGGCCGCACCTTGGCGGTTGCCTTGCGCGCAGCCGGCTTTTCGCGGTCGGGCTTCTGCGCCGCCCCTGCCTTGGTCTTGGTTGCCACTTTGCGTTGCTCCGCCATGCCTGGGCCTAGAGATCTGGCTTGAGGGGGATGGCGGGTTGAGGCCCACGTTGGTGGCGGGTGGTATCTCCGCTGTTCACTGTCGCGCGGTCCATTCCCAACGCCAGACGCGGCCGGGCAGGCGGACCGCCACAATGCTTCGCACAGGCACGACGTTGCCGATTCCTGCGCTGCGGTAGAACCGCTGGTAGGGCACGAGCTCGCGGCGCTCGATGCCCGCGACGATGTGCCGCCGGGTGCGCCGTAGCGCCTCTTCGCACGCCAACGCCGCGCCGACCGAGTGCAACGCACCACCGCGGTGGGACTGGTCCACCCACACGTCGTAGACGAGCAACTCGCCGGGACGTGTGGAGACGTGCCCGAATATCCACGGGATGTGCGCACCGCCTTCCGCCACCCACAGGTGATAAACGACGTGCTGCGAGTCCGGACGGTAGCCAAGGAGGCAGGCATCCCCGCGCGCCAGCCGGCCCTTGCGTTCGGCCACTTGGGCGTACTGCGACCCCGGCTCGCCGTCGGTGGGCGTCCGCACCCATCGGAAGGCCACCCCCGCAACGTCGCTCACCTTCGGCCTGGTGGCGCCGGACTTGTACCAGTCGGTTGCGTGGAGGTCGCCGCGAAACACGATGAGACGCCGGAACGCAAGGGACGGAGTCCGAACCATGCACTAGAGGGTCCACCGGGCGGCCAATCGAACGATGTGTGCAGAGATGGTCACGCCAAAGTTTGCCACGGCGGCGGCCCGCCGGTACAGGCAGCGGCCTTGTAGGGCGAACGGGCAGCGATTAGGGTTCGGGCGCGGCGCGTGGCGCCGCCCTGCCAATGTGTCGTCCCCGGGGCCGATGAGCATCAGCCGCGTTCGTAGCCAAGAGGCACAGCGGCTCGCCCCGCTGCCGGCCACGACCGCGCTGTCCCACGCGAACCGGCCGCCGGTCCTTTCCGTCGTCATCCCTGTCCACAACGAGCAGGACAACATCGTCCCGTTGCTCGATGAAGTCGATGCGGCCCTGCGTTCATTCGAGGGCGGCTACGAGATCGTGGTGGTGGACGATGCCAGCACGGACAACACCGAAGGCGTGTTGAATGCCGCACGGCGGCAGGGCCTAGTATTGGTCCGGCACAAGCGCAACGGCGGCCAAAGCGCTGCGTTGCTCACTGGCGTGCGCATCGCGCGCGGTGCATGGGTCGCGACCCTGGACGGCGATGGCCAGAACGACCCAGCCGATATTCCCGCCCTGTGGCGTATGCACGCCGGTGCCGCTTCCGAACTCAAGATGATCGCCGGACACCGCAAGCAGCGACAGGACACCTGGCTGAAGCGCGCTTCTTCGCGAATCGCCAACCGTGTGCGCGGCCGTCTTCTGGGGGACGACACCCCAGACACCGGCTGCGGCCTCAAGCTGTTCGAGCGCGACCTGTTCCTGCGCCTGCCGCACTTCGATCACTTCCATCGCTTCCTGCCCGCCCTGGTACAGCAGGCCGGCGGCAAGGTGGCCTCCGTCCGTGTCGGCCATAGGCCGCGACGCACAGGGCGCTCCCATTACGGGCTTCACAATCGTCTGTGGGTCGGCATCGTCGACCTGTTCGGCGTGATGTGGCTCAAGCGACGTTCGGGCCGATGGCGCCCGGACATTGTCGATGTTCTGCCCGAGCAAGAGGACCGTTAGGAGAGTTTGATGCACGTTGAAATCGGCGGCCTGTCGTTCGATCTGACCACGTGGGTGCTGATCGGATTCCTCGGGCAGTCGCTGTTCTCGCTGCGCTTCATCGTGCAGTGGCTATCGAGCGAGAAGCGCGGACGCAGCTATCTTCCCCACGCATTTTGGTGGTTCAGCCTTGCCGGCGGGGTGACGTTGTTCGCATATGCGCTGCACCGCGAGGACCCGGTGTTCATCCTGGGTCAGGGCGCCGGCATCTTCATCTACATCCGGAACCTTCAGTTGATCCTCCGCGATCGCAAGAACGAGGGCGCCGCGCAGGGATGAGCCTCCGCGCGAACCTGCGACTGCCAGCCGCCGCAGGGTGGCTGCGTACCGGCGCATTGGTGGCGGTTTGGGGGCTTGTGGTCCTCGTCGCGCTGCGCACGCGGCCGGTGCTGCCGGTTGATGAGACGCGTTACCTCACCGTCGCGTGGGACATGTGGCGCACCAACTCGTTCCTCGTGCCGGTCCTGAATGGGGACCCGTACAGCCACAAGCCGCCCCTGTTCTTCTGGCTGATGCACGCCGGCTGGTCGTTCCTTGGCGTGAGCGAGACGTGGGCTCGCCTGATCGGCCCGCTGTTCGGCCTTTTCAGCCTGTTCGCATCGTTCGGTCTGGCGCGCCTGCTTTGGCCTGCCGCGCCCCTGCGCGCGCGCGTGGTGCCGTGGCTGCTGCTCGGCAGCCTGTCGTGGACCGTGTTCACCACGGTGACGATGTTCGACATGCTTATGGTGTGCTTCACGGTGCTGGCTCTGA
Organism: uncultured Alphaproteobacteria bacterium; assembly: GCA_903907895.1. Taxonomy (GTDB): domain Bacteria; phylum Pseudomonadota; class Alphaproteobacteria; order UBA2966; family CAIVPW01; genus CAIVPW01. The sequence continues at coordinate 11,262 of CAIVPW010000130.1, read as the reverse complement.
CCGGCGTCGTACTCGCCTGCCGTAGCACTTCGCTGGTGTGGTTCGTGGCAGGATGGGTTCTGGCCGGCGCCGGCATCGGACTCGGCGTGCTGGCGAAGGGACCGGTGATCGCGGTCTACGTGCTGCCGGCGGCACTGCTGGCGCCGTTGTGGGCCAAGCCGCGCCATGGATGGATTTGGCACTACGCCGGTGCAGTCGCCGCCGTCGCAATCGGAGCGGCGATCGGTCTGTCGTGGGCGCTGCCTGCTGCGGAGGCAGGCGGCACCGGATATGCGCGCGCGATCCTGTGGGGGCAGACTGCCGGCCGCATCTCGGACTCGTTCGCGCATGAGCGCGGAGTATGGTGGTACCTCGCGATCCTGCCGCTGTTGCTGTTCCCGTGGATCTTGTGGGCACCAGCGTGGCGCGGAGTGCTCGGCACGGTGCGCAACGCCGACGAGGGCATCCGCCTCGCGTTGGTGTGGCTGGGAGCGGGCCTCCTGATTCTCTCGTTCGTCAGCGGCAAGCAGCCGCACTACCTGCTGCCGCTATTCCCCGCGATCGCTCTGCTGATAGCCGCCGGCTTGGACACCGCGCGCTGGGGTCGTTGGAGCGCGGCCCTGCCGGCAATGACCGTGATGGTGTTCGGGTTCGTGCTTGCAGGCATGGCCTTTTGGCTACGTAACACGCCGGGTGCGCCTGGGCGCCTGGATCTGCCCGAATGGGTGATCAACATCCCGGGGTGGTTGGGTCTCGCGCTCGCTGCGGCCGGCGCTGTCACGCTTCTCGTTCGTCCCAGCACCGTGCAGATGGCGGTGATGACCCTGGCGGGGCAGAGTGCGGCGGTCGTTGCGATCGTCCACCTTCTGGGCTTTGCGCCCGTACGGCACGCCTACGACATCAAGGAATTCGCGCGGATCGTGCGGCAGTACAACCTGCAGAACATGCCGATCGCGATGCTCGACGAGTATCACGGCCAGTTCGGGTTCTTGGGCCGGCTCGAGCGCCGCATGCCGATCGTGCCAAGTCTTACGGCACTGCAGTACCTGGCCGCCAATCCTCGTCATCGCCTCATCATGACGATGGATCAGATTCCGCCCCGTTGGATGGAGGCGGACTTCGTGCAGTTCTATCGTGGGCGTGTTTTGGCGATCGTGAACGAGGGGACCTACGAGGCCTGGCTCACCGTCAACCGCATGCGCGATGCCGGCACGCTTATCGAGGGTCGCGGGCGAACCCCGGCCGCACCGGCCGCCAGCGGTCGGCCCGCCGGTCGGCCTGAGTAATCTGCTCGGCCGTCATGAGCGGCCCGGTGAGTTCCATCAGCGCCAGTGCTTGCTTGCTCAATTCGGGTTGGCTGGCGTGCGAACAGAGGCGCAGCCAAGTGCGCGCTTCCACCAGATCCTGGTACACGCCGACCCCGCGAATGTGAATTGATCCAAACGCGAGTTGCGCACCCGGCTCGCCCTGGTCGGCGGCCTGGCGGAAGTAGATCGCCGCGACGACTTCGTCGCGCAGAACGCCAAGGCCATTGAAGTGCATTACGCCGAGCATGAACTCCGCGCCGGGATGACCCGTACGGGCGAGGGCACGGAACTCGCGCAGCGCGTCGGCGTACTGGCCCTGTTCATAGGCAACCAGGCCGTCGGAATAGTCGGCGCGCGCGGGAATCGCTGCCGCCACGCAACCCCACGCAATCAGAACGGCAGCGAGCCGTTTCCGTCCTGCCACAGTGCCCCCGTAGTCCTAGTGACGCGATTATAGCCCCGCGGCCGGTTCGCCTCTAGAGCGCCCTCAGCTTCAGCCTGACCGCATTAGGGTGATCGCGGCGTCGCGCTCGAACAAATAAAGCAGCGTGCGCAGGGCGTTGCCTCGCTCCGACTTGAGCTCGGGGTCTTGGGCGAGGAACGCTTGTGCATCGTCGCGCGCGACCGGCAGGAGGTCCGCGTGGGCGGCCAGGTCCGCGACGCGGAATTGCGGCATACCGCTTTGCTTTGTACCGAGGATCTCACCGGCCCCCCGCAATCGAAGGTCTTCTTCCGCGATGCGGAATCCGTCGTCCGTCTCGCGCAGGATGGAAAGCCTCGCTTTGGCCGCCTCGCCAAGCGGGGGAGCATAGAGGAGGAGGCAGGCGGACTCCGTACCCCCGCGTCCGACCCGCCCGCGCAGCTGATGGAGCTGCGCAAGGCCGAAGCGCTCGGCGTGCTCGATCACCATGAGCGTGGCCTCGGGCACATCCACGCCGACCTCGATCACCGTAGTTGCCACCAACAACGACACCTCGCCGGACTTGAACCGCTCCATCACGACGTCGCGTTCTGCCGCCTTGAGCTTGCCGTGGGCGAGGCCGACGCGGTGTCCGAAGCGCTCCTGAAGGTGATGGAAGCGCTCCTCGGCCGCGGCGGCATCGAGCACCTCCGATTCGGACACCAGCGGACACACCCAATAGACCCGCTCGCCCTGCTGCAGCTTGCGACCGACAGCGGCGATCACCTCGTCGACCCGTGCCAGGGAAACGGTGCGGGTGTCGATGACGCGCCGCCCCGGCGGCTTCTCGTCGAGGCGGGACACGTCCATATCGCCGTACACGGTCAGAGTCAGGGTCCGCGGGATTGGTGTTGCCGACATGACGAGAACGTCGACCGCGGCCTTTTGCTCAGTCAGCGCGAGGCGCTGATGCACGCCAAAGCGGTGCTGTTCGTCCACGACGGCAAGCGCGAGGTCCTTGAACTCGACGCCCTCCTGGAACAGGGCGTGGGTGCCGATCAGGACGTCTACCTCGCCGTTCTTGAGCCGCTCCAGCAGGTTCTCGCGCGCACGCCCTTTGTCACGGCCTGTCAGCAGCTCGACCCGCACACCCGCGGGGACGGCGAGCTTGCTGATCGTAACCATGTGTTGGCGCGCCAGGATTTCGGTCGGGGCCATCAGCGCCGCCTGGGCACCGGCCTCGACCGCCGAAAGCATCGCCAAGAGCGCGACGATGGTCTTGCCGCTACCGACGTCGCCTTGCAGCAAGCGCAACATCCGCGTTGGCTGTTCCATGTCGGCGACGATTTCCGCCAAAGAGCGGCGCTGCGCGCCCGTCAGGGTGTAGGGCAGGGCGGCTTCGATCTTGCGACGCAGGGTGCCATCCCCCTTGATCGAGCGGCCGGACCGTCCCCGTGAGCGGCCGCGCACGATCAACAACGCGAGCTGGTTGGCGAGAAGCTCGTCGTAGCCGATGCGGCGGCGCGCGGCTGTCGTCGGCAGCAGATCGGCCTCCGAGGTGGGCCGATGCACGCTGCGCACGGCATCTTGCCAGGGGAGCCAGCTCTCGCGCGCCATCAGCGCCCTGTCATGCCACTCGGTCAGCACCGGCAGTCGGTCGAGCGCGGTGGAGAGGGCTTTGGACACGACGGTCTGCGATAAGCCCGCAGTGAGCGGATAGGTAGGCTCGATGGCGCGCAGGCGCTCGATCTCCTCCAGCGAGCCGATGTGATCGGGGTGCGTCATCTGCAGACCGGCGCCAAAACGCTCCGCCTTGCCGCTCACGACGCGGAGCTCGCCAACCGGCAGCGCCCGCTCCAAGTAGTCGGGGCGGGCGTGAAAGAACACGAGGCTCATCCGTCCGCTCTCGTCCGACACCGTGACCTTGTAGGGCTGACGGCGGTTGCGGCCGGGGACGTGGGCTTCGACCCGTACCGTCACCGTGACCAGCATACCGGGCTCTATGGCCGCGATCGGCGGAGCTGCCCGTCGATCGATGATGCCGGTCGGCAGGTGCCAAAGGAGGTCGACAATGCGTGGCCCGCCCGTTGCCGCCTCAAGCAGCTTGGCGAAGCGTGGGCCGATGCCGGGCAGGCTGGTGTGGGCGGCAAACAAGGGGTGCAGGATTTCCGGCCGCATGGCGCCCATATACGCGTCCGGAGTGCGGCTGTCAGGGTACTGACAGGCGCGGGCGAACCCGGCTATAGCGGTGCCAATGAGCGTCTTCCGACCGCAAGACCCCCTTGCGGTGCTGCGGAAGCGGCTGCGATTCCGCAGCTGGCATCGCGGCACCAAGGAAATCGACCTCCTGCTGGGCACCTTTGCCGACCGGTGGCTCGATGCCTTCGACGAGGGGCTCCTGCTTCGCTACGAGGCGTTGCTGACCCACAACGACCCTGACTTGTACGCCTGGATCGTCGGCGATGAACCGCCCCCGCCAGACGTGGATGTCGAGCTCCTAAGGCTTCTCAAAGAAGTGCGGATACGAGCGTTAAACACTTGAAGAATCTTCAGAAAGACTTTCTGAGCGCAGGCCGCCTCCGAATCGCGGGCGCCCCCGAAGGGCTGGATGCGTTCGCGCTCGCCCAGATCGCCGCCGACCGGCCCGACGGGACGATCCACATCGCCGCCAGCGACCAGCACCTGCAGTCCATGGCGCAGGCGCTGGCTTTCTTCGCCCCCAACTTGGACGTGGTGACATTCCCGGCCTGGGACTGCATGCCGTTCGACCGCATCAGCCCGAGCTCAGTCCTGTTGAGCCAGCGCATGGCGGCACTCGCCCGGTTGGCGGCCGGCCCGTCCCGAAACCGGGTCGTGCTGACCACCGTGAATGCGGCGACTCAGCGCCTGCCGACCCGCGCGGTCGTTATGGGAGCGAGCTTCGCGGCCAAGCCGGGGCAGCGCATCGACGTGGAGGCCCTTACGTCGTACCTGGCGCGCGACGGCTACAACCGCGTCGGCACCGTGCGCGAGCCCGGCGAGTACGCCCTGCGCGGAGGCATCGTCGACGTATTCCCGCCCGGCACCGAGGAGCCAGTACGCCTCGACCTGTTCGGGGACACGCTTGAATCCATCCGCACCTTCGACCCGCTTACCCAACGCACGACCGGCAACGCGCCAGAGTTGTCACTGAAGCCGGTCAGCGAGGTGCTGCTGGATCCCGATTCAATTGCCCGCTTTCGCGCTGGGTACACCGCCCGGTTCGGCGTCCCCGGCGACGACGACCCTCTTTACGCCGCGGTCTCCGCCGGGCGCCGCCATCCAGGTGTCGAACACTGGCTGGCGCTGTTCCACGACAAGCTCGAGACGTTGTTCGAGTACCTGCCCGGGGCCGCGGTGACGATCGACTACCGCGCCGAGGACGCGCGGGCCGAGCGGCGCGACTTCATCCAAGAAAATTACCAGGCGCGTAAGGTCTCCTTGGAGCAGGACGGAGCGTCCTACAAGCCGTTGCCGCCTGACTCGCTGTACCTCACCGAGGCCGAGTGGGATGCGGCGCTGGCGGGACGGGCAGTCGGAACCTTCACGCCGTTCACGGGAGCGGACGTTGGTGCCTCTGAGGTCAATCTCGGTGGCCGGCTCGGACGCGACTTCGCTGCCGAACGTGCGACCGCCGAACCGACCGTCACCGGCGGCCTCGTGCTCGATTCAGTACGCGACCATATCCAGGGGCAGATGGCCAAGCGGCGCCGGGTGCTTGTCGCCGCCATCTCGGCCGGTGCGCGCGACCGCCTGGGCAATCTGCTCAAGGACCATGGCGTCAAGAATCTGACAGCCGCCCTTACTTGGGAGGACGTCGTCGCGTTACCGGATGACGCGGTGGCCCTGGTGATCCTCGGCCTCGAGCACGGCTTTGAGACCGATCAGTTCACAGTGCTGGCCGAACCGGACATCCTCGGCGAACGCATCGCGCGCTCGACCAGGCGGTCGCGCCGAGCTGAAGACTTCATCCGTGAGCTATCGACGTTGTCGCCGGGCGACCTCGTCGTACACATGGACCACGGCATCGGCCGGTTCATCGGGCTCGAGACCCTGACGATCCAGGATCGGCCCCACGATTGCGTCACCCTCGTCTACGAGGGCAACGACCGGCTCTACCTACCCGTCGAGAATATCGAAGTCATCTCGCGCTACGGCGGCGCCGAGGGCGAGGTCGGCCTCGACAAGCTCGGTGGTCAGGCATGGCAGGCGCGCAAGGCAAAGGCCAAGCAGCGCATTACCGAGATGGCGGGGCTGCTGATGAAGGTCGCGGCCGAGCGGCAGGTGAAGGAAGCGCCGCGCCTGACGGTGCCGCCCGGGCTTTACGCCGAATTCTGCGCCCGCTTCCCGTACCAGGAGACCGAAGACCAGGAGCGCACAATCGGTGAGGTGCTCGCCGATCTCGCCTCGGGCCGGCCGATGGATCGCCTGGTGTGCGGCGATGTCGGCTTCGGCAAGACCGAGGTGGCGTTGCGCTCCGCCTTCGTAGCGGCGCTTGCAGGCAAGCAAGTCGCCGTGATCGCCCCCACGACGTTGCTGGTGCGCCAGCACGTGAAGCTGTTCAAGAAGCGCTTCGCAGATTGGCCGGTACGCATCGCTCAGCTGTCGCGCCTCAACAAGGCGGCGGAGGCGACCGAGATCAAGCGGGCGATGCGCGAGGGCGGGGTGGACATCGTCATCGGCACCCACGCCTTGCTGGGCAAGGGTATCGAGTTCCGGGACCTTGGCCTCCTCATCATCGACGAGGAGCAGCGTTTTGGCGTGGCGCACAAGGAGCGTCTCAAGGAACTCCGCGCCGACGTGCACGTGCTGACCCTGACAGCTACGCCCATCCCGCGCACCATGCAGATGGCGTTGGCCGGCATCCGCGAACTGTCACTGATTGCCACGCCGCCCGTCGATCGCATGGCAGTGCGGACCTTCATCCTGCCGTTCGACGCCGTGGTGGTACGTGAGGCGATACAGCGCGAACGGCACCGTGGCGGACAGGTGTTTTACGTCTGCCCGCGCATCTCCGACCTTCTGACTGCCGAAGAGTTCGTCCACACCCAGATTCCGGGCGCGAAGGTCATTGTCGCTCACGGCCGGCTCGCGCCGACCGAGCTGGAAGACGCGATGGTGAAATTCTACGAGGGCGCGGCCGACGTCCTGATCGCCACCAACATCATCGAGTCGGGACTGGATATTCCGACGGCCAATACACTCATCGTGCACCGGGCAGACATGTTCGGCCTGGCCGAGCTGTACCAGTTGCGTGGGCGAGTCGGCCGCTCCAAGGCACGTGCCTATGCGTATCTGACGATCCCCGAGCATCGGACGCCGAGTGAAGCGGCGGAAAAACGCCTGCGCGTGATGCAGTCGCTCGATCAGCTGGGTGCCGGCTTCACGCTCGCCAGCCACGACCTCGACATCCGCGGCGCCGGCAATCTCTTGGGTGCCGAACAGTCCGGCCACATCAAGGAAGTGGGCTTCGAGCTGTACCAGCGCATGCTGGAGGAGGCGATCGTCGCAGCTCGCTCCGGCGCCGCCGGCGTAGCGGCGATGGACGGCGCATGGTCACCACAGATCGACGTCGGCGCAGCAGTGCTTATCCCGGATGCTTACGTTGCCGACCTCGATGTGCGCCTTGGACTGTACCGCCGTATCGCCGAGTTGAAGACCGACGCCGAGGCGGAGGGATTCGCGGCGGAGTTGATCGACCGCTTCGGTCCGCTGCCGGACGAGGCCGAGCAGTTGCTGAAGATCGTCGCCATCAAGCGTGCGCTGAAGATCGCCGGCATTTCGCGGCTGACCGCCGGTCCGAAGGGCGCCACCATCACGTTCCGCGGCACCTACGCGAATCCGGAAGGCCTCGTCGAATTCATTGCCTCGCGGCGTGGCCAAGCCAAGCTGCGGCCGGATCAGACGCTCGTGGTGCTGGCTGACTGGGCGTTCGAAGGCGAACGCATTGACGGCGTGCGCTGGATCGCCGAGCGCCTTGCGCAAATTGCCACGACCAAGCAAGGTGCGTCGCCGCCGAAAGAAACGCCCGGCAAGGAGCCGCCGATGATGGTGATCCTGCCGCAGCCCAAGAAGCCGGCGCGTCCGTTCCGCCCCGGACCACAGTGGCGGCCAGGGAGCCACAACAATGGCCGGCGATAAGATGGACATCCCGACGCGTGTGGTACGGGGCGAACGCATCGAGCGCAGAATAGAGGCGGGCATCTTCGCCAGCCGCTGGCTCATGGCGCCGTTCTTCGTCGGCCTGATCCTGGCGCTGACCGTGCTGCTGTTCAAATTCGTGCAGGAGTTGTGGCATGTCGTGCCGCACGTGCTGTCCATCACCGCGGGCGAAACCATTCTGGCGGTCCTTGGCCTTGTCGATCTGACGCTGGTCGCTAGCCTGGTGCTGATGATCATTCTCGCGGGCTACGAGAATTTCGTTTCCAAGATCGAGACGCCCGAACACACGGACCGTCCCGACTGGATGGGACATGTCGACTTCACGGACCTTAAGCTAAAGGTCGTGGGCTCGATCGTCGCGATCTCGGCGATTCAGCTGCTTGCCGCATTCTTGGAAATCGCCGAGCACGATCGCGACGAGTTGTATTGGCTCATCATGCTGCACCTCACCTTCGTGGTAAGCGGCGTGTTCCTGGCGCTGATGGACTGGATCAGCCGCGCCGGCGCGAAGAAGCACTAGTAGCTGCGCGGCGGCAACGTGCCGCCTAGTGGACCAGGCTGGCTGTGCTTGTGTGGCGCCGCCTGCCCACCGCCGACGTTCCCGTTCCGGTGAGTTCAGGAATCCGCGATGCACGCCACCGGGTCATTCCCCGATGGATCGGGCCCGCGTTTCTCTCCATCTATGCATCGGCCGTGCTGCTCCGCCGCACGCCGCCTGGATCATAGACCCGCTGGGGAGAGGCGAGCCGATGTCGAGCGCCAGAGCGATGCATTTTCATTCCGTAGCACGGCCCTTCCACTCGCTAACGCAGCGCATCCATCACAGCGATGAGACGTGCGCCGCAGGCCGGAACATCGACCCAAACGAACTGCGGGCAGGCACGGGCGGTAAAGATCTATGCCCCGAATGCGAAGAACTCGGCCGCGCGAAGAACGGCGGCGCTGCATTCGAGCGAACTCGTCAAAGACCGATGCTGCAGGCCTGAGCAGGGTCGCGCCAAACGGAAGAGGGGCCCGGAGTCGCGAGCGCGCTCCGGGCCCTTGCGTTTCGGCAGCACGCCCGCAAACGGAACATCGCTACTCCTTTTGCGCAGGTGTGCGTGGGCGTAGGGCCCTGACACCCTAGTCCTCAACCTTGCGGTGTCCTCACCGCGAAAAACCCCGGACTGGTGATGAGTAGTTCCGACGACGACAAGCCTGAAGGACAGATCGAAGAACTCCTGCACGCGCCGGATCTCGCGGGTGCTCTGGAAACCGAGCAATTCCGCCGCTTCCTAGATCGCATCCCGTTCGCGGTTGTCGTATCGAAGCTTCTGCTGCGCGAGCGAATCGTCTACGCAAATCCGCACTTCGAAAAGCTAACGGGCCAGGCCTGCCGAACCTTCGTCGGAAAGGAGTGGAGCGTCTTCCCGGGCCGGCGCGAGGGCAGCGAGGACCCCGTTGCGCTAGGCCCTGCGCTTGCGTCTGGCAGCGACTTCGTGGGCACATTCCGCCTCGAGGTCGAGCCGCAGGTCGTGGTCGACGCCTACTCGAATCTCATCGAGGATGACGACGGCAAACCGTTGTTTCGCTTGGCCGCACTGGTAGACGTGACCGCGCACAGCGAGTCGCTCCGCGATGCGGTCGAGTCTCTTCGGGACAAAGACCTGATGCTGCGCGAACTGCAGCATCGCGTGAAGAACAACTTGCAGCTCATCACTGCCCAGATCCGTCTGGAGGCACGCAGCGCCGGCGGGAGCGTCGCCGACCCGTTCGATCGGCTCGCGGGACGCATCGAGGCGTTGCAATTGCTGTATAAATCGCTGTCCGCCGACGGCAACATCGAAGAGATCGACCTTGGGGTGTACCTGAGCCAGGTCGCCTCCAGCGCGATGCGGTCGCATGCGGTCGAGGGGGTGCGGCTGGACCTCAAGGTTGACACATATCCCGTCTCGGTGAATGTCGCGATGCCGGCAGGGCTCGTCGTCAATGAGCTGATGACGAATGCGCTCAAGCACGCGTTCTCCGGGCGCTCGCACGGCACCATCACCGTGCATAGCCTGGCGGAAGGCCAGAGTTGTCGGGTTATCGTCGCGGACGACGGCAACGGCTTCCCGGAAGGCATTCGCTGGCCTTCGCGCGGCAAGCTCGGCGCGCTGATCGTGCAGGCGCTAACGGAGAACGCCAAGGCAACGCTGTCCGTCTCGTCCACGCCGGGCAAAGGTACCCGAGTCGAGGTCGTGTTCACGCGTCGTGAGGCGGCAGCACATCCCCTGGCACCGGAATCGGTAGCTCGGACGGAGTCACGTTCTACGGCCTGAGGCAACGCTAGGCGGCGGGAAGGCGCTTCTCGTCCTGCAGCCGGCGGATCGTGCCTTCAACCACCTCGCGCAGCAGATCGGCGCTGTGGTGATCACGCGGATCGCGCGAGTCCAGCGCCCGCTCTTCCATCTCGCTCGCCAGCTGCCGCAGGCGGCGGGTGGAGAGCCGTCCGGTCTCGAGTTCATGGGCCAGCAGGATGCGCACCAATTTAAACGTGGTGTTGAGCGCAGTACTGAACTCGATCTTCGTCTTGGTCTTCGTCGCACGGGGCATGGAACGGATTGTCGCCAACGGGCGCACCATCTGTCCCCCCCGCAAAAGGACAAGCCCAAGGTGCGAATTGGGCCGTCCGGCCGGGGTAGGAGGGGGCCCGATGGAGAGGACCCGGGGGGCAGTTTCCGGCCTCAGATAGGCCTGTTGGCGCAATACCACCTTAGGGGTGATTTGACTTAGGACCGGTACCGGCCTATGTGAGTGTTGCGACAATCACTACTGTGGCCTCTGGCCGCCGGCAACGAGTCGCCGAAGATGCGACTGGCCTCCGACGAGACTTTCCACATCGAGATTGTAGAGACTGCGCGGTCGTCGCGCAGGCAGAGACGCGTGCGCGTGCCAATGGCCGTGCCCGCCTTTTATGAGAAAGCGAACGTCAAATGGCTACAGGCACTGTGAAGTGGTTCAACTCCCAAAAGGGCTTCGGCTTCATCCAGCCGGCAGACGGTTCTAAGGACGTTTTCGTCCATATCACCGCCGTCGAGCGCGCTGGCCTTTCGGGCCTCAACGAGGGCCAGAAGGTCACGTATGAAGTCAGCATGGAGCGCGGCAAGCCTGCTGCGACCAACCTGCAAGCGGCCTAAGCGTTTTCACTAGAAAACGCGTGCGGGACTAAAAAAACCGCTTCGCTCCTGAATAGGGAGCTGCCTCGTAAGCCCCGGCGTCCGCGCCGGGGCTTTTTCTTTAGGCCAACCAAGCCCCCATGCTAAGTCGATGCCCTGCTCCGGGGGGATGGGTGGCCGAGCGGTTGAAGGCACCGGTCTTGAAAACCGGCAGGCCCGTAAGGGCCTCGTGGGTTCGAATCCCACCCCATCCGCCAAG
>CAIVPW010000129.1 GCA_903907895.1 uncultured Alphaproteobacteria bacterium | reverse complement strand
CCGTGCTGGATGTATTCGATTTTCAGCGAGAGACGGTAGAGACGGGATGGACGTTCACCGCACTCGTGCTGCTGCAGGACGGTGTCGCCGTCTACAAGACGTGGAGCGGGTCCGCAAACATCCGTTCCACCGAGAAGCGCACCAATCCGCTCGGGCCGTTGCAGGACCTCGGTGGCTTCGCCGCCGACCGCGCAACCAACACCTTCTGACAGCGGCGGGACGCGTGGCACGCCGCGCCGCTCTTCTTCTGGCCCTGCTGCTTTGCGCGCACGTCCAGGCCGCTCCGCTCGATGGCAGAGCTCAGTCCGACGTTGTGGCTCTTCACACTCAGTTCATGGCGCATCTCGGGGGACAAGACCCCGACCCGGCCCGCGCGGAAATGCTCCAGCGCGTCGCCGAACGACTCTTATCGGCTGTGGACATCGCTCCGTGCAGCTGCACGTTTGAGGTGTTCCTGGTGCGGAGCAAGGACGCCGTCGCGTTTTCGATGGTCGGCGGGTACATCTACATAAGCCGCGCCATGCTGGACCTTACTGCGACGGAAGCGGAGGTCGCGGCAGTATTGGGCCATGAAATAGCGCATGTCCTTTTGCAGCACGCCTTGTTGCGCGACTTGGTGGCGCGGGCCGAGGGAAACCCACAGGAGAAGGTCCTCGCGCTGGAGGACCTTGGTCGTGCCCTGGAACTCGAAGCCGACGCCTACAGCATCGAGCTTCTGTGGGGTGCCGGGTATGACCCGATGGCACAAGCACGCTTGCTGGAGCGAATGGGAGCGGTCATGGAGAAGTCCGCCTTGCAGACGACGGCGTTCTGGCCGCAGTACCCGAGCGCATTGCGCGCGGCGATGAAGCAGCGCCGTGCGGTAGCAGCGGCCATAGCCGAGTCCGTTGCGCGCGGCGCACCCGGCGGCTGAAGCAGTAAAAGGGCGCGCTCCGCAGGTACGGAGCGCGCCCAATTTCACAGGATGCGTGGCTAGCGCGGCGTGCTGGCGGCGAGGTAGGCGGCCAGCATCGCGCGTTCCTCTTCGGGCGGTGGGAAGTGCCGGCCGAGGAATTGCGTGAGGAATTGCTCACGCGTCTCTGCGGGGCGAGCGACGAGCTTCGCGGTCACCTGATCGAGCGAATGGCACCGGGTGCAGCGAGTCTCGAAGGTCGGCGCCGCATCCGGCGCGGACAGCGCGAGCAATGCCGAGCCCGACACCACGCTGAATCCAAGCAGCCAGATCGTCGTCAAAAGGGCCTTTTGCCGGGTCATGGAGTACCCCGCAAGCTGTCGATGTAGGCGGCGAGATCAGCGATCTCCCGCACCGTGAGCTGAAAGTTGGGCATGGGCATGTGTGGCTCCATCAGCCAGGCTGTGACGTCAGCGCGGTTGCGCTGCGGGTTGCGGGCAATGCCGAGGAACGTAGGCGCGGTGTCGGTGGCTGCGGCCGGGCCGCCGGGCACCGTGTGACACGTGGCACAACCGCGCAGCGCGGTCTGCCGTCCGGCCTCTGCATCGCCGCGCAGGGGTGTCTGCGCCGCCTGCCCGTAAGCGAGCGATGTCATCCCCGCCCACAAGAGAAGCGCAAATCCAATTGGTCGTCGTTTCATGCGTGTGCGTCCTTCTAGTGGAGGGAAACGGTCCGCAGGTGCGTGTCGATGCCGGAGATGGTGGTGTCGTACGCCTGGGCAAATTTCTGCAGCCCGTCTTCTTCGAGCTTGGCTGCGACCTCCTCGAGATCGATACCTGCGACCTGCAAGGCGTTGCGAACGTCCCGCGTCTGACAGCGGTCGTCGGCGAGGGGAAGAGACGGCCGGCCCATCCGCCGAAACGCAGTCAGCGTTTGCAGGGGCAAGGTTGCGATCGTGCCGGGCATGACCAACGCATCGACGTACTTTAGCGGGTCATAGGCGGGATCTTTTGGACTCATGCTTGCCCAGACGAGGCGGGGCGGGCGGGCGCCCTGGGCCGCCAACGATTGCCAGCGCGGGCTCGCCGCAAAATCGATCCACTGATGGTACGCCGACCGCGCAATCGCGATGGCTGCCAAGCCCACCAGCTTTGTGGCACCTCTGCGGCCCAGTTCGGGATCGATTGCAGCGTCCAGGCGGCTGATGAAGAAGCTGATCACGCAGGTCAGGCCGGCCGCACTCTCATGGGCGCGGACGCAGTCGGTGAGCGCGTCGGCAAACGTGTTCAGAACCTCCTGATGGCGACGAAGTCCGAAGACCAACGTAACGTTGACGGGTACGCCCTTGCGCACAAGGTGCCGCACTGCACTGCGAGTTTCCGCAGTGGCTGGGATCTTGATCATCACGTTTGGCCGCGCCACGCGCTGCCACAGCCTTTCGGCTTCAGCAATGGTGGCGGTGGCGTCGTGGGCAACGCGGGGTGTGAGTTCCACGCTTACGAAACCGTCGTAATGGGCCGTCGCGTCGTAGGTCTCCCGAAGCTCGTCGGCGGCCGACCTCACGTGGTCGATAACCAACTGCTCGTAGAGTTCTGAAGGGACTCGGGGTCCGCGGGTCTGGTCCAGCCGCGAAGCGTATGCCGGGTCGAGCAGGGCGGCGCGAAAGATGCTTGGATTGGTTGTGACACCAGATACGTGGTCCTGGCGGATCAAGTTCCGCAGTTCGCCGCTCGCAAGAAGGCCCTGCGAAAGGTCGTCGAGCCAGACGCTCTGCCCCAGCTCGTTCGCACGCCATAGCGGGTTGTCCTTCATGTACACGTACCAGTTGGGGCAGGCGCAGGTGGCCAAGCGTAGTGGCACGGGTGTCCGGGCGGAATTCGCACTCCTGCGTAAGGATATGTACCGATCGGAGGGCCCGATCGCGCGGGCCGGGGTGACCGGCGGGCACTACGCGTAGGACTCCCGGCGCGGGGTCGCCGCGTCGGCCGTCCCTTATGCCGATTCCCGTTATTGGGTAGGGTAGGGGGTGCCATCCCCGACTCCCGTCGCCCAGAGGTTCCGTCCCTCCACCGTCATCGCGGTTAGCTTGGCGTTCGTCGCTGCCATCTTCGTGGGCGACCTGTACCTGCCGGCCGAAGTGCCGGCCGTGCCCTATGCGGCATTCGTATTGATGGCGCTGTGGCTGCCGTGGAAGAACGCGGCGCTGGTCTACGCCCTTTGCGCGACCGTTCTGCTCTTGGCATCCAACGCAGTTGCGCCGCCTACCCAGGATCTCTCGGTGGCGGGAGCCGATGTTGCGCTGTCCCTGGCAGCGATCTGGGCGTGCGGCGCACTGTGCTACCGCTACCGCCGGGAGTCCGAATCAGCGGCAGTGGACGCCGAGCTTCTTCGCACGGTGATCCGAGAGGCGGTTGACCCGACGATTCTGATCGACACGAAGGGAGCGATCATAACCATTAATCCGGCGGCTGAACGGGTGTTCGGCTACTCGTCGGGGGAGGTAGTTGGCAACAACGTCAAAGTCCTCATGCCGGCGCCGGACAAGGACCATCACGACCAGTACCTGCGCGACTACCTGAAGACAGGCGTCAAGAAGATCATTGGCATTGGGCGTGAAGTCACCGCCCGGCGCAAAGATGGATCCCTATTCGCGGTGCGCCTTGCAATGGCAGAGGCCACCGCGCACGGCGCACGCTACTTCGTCGGCACGGTTCAGGACCTTACCGAATACAAGCAGCGGGAGCGAGCTCTACGCGAAAGCGAAGCGCGCTTGCGGGCGGTCGTGGAATCCGCCGTCGATCCCATTATCGTCATCGACGAATTGGGGGAGATCGAATCCTTCAACCGCGCCGGCGAGTTCGTGCTCGGTTACAGCGCGCCGGAAGTCGTGGGGCGGAACGTGCGCATGCTTATGCCGTCGCCCGATCGGGAGCAGCATGACGGCTACCTGGAACGCTACATGCGCACCGGGGAGAAGCGCGTCATCGGCATTGGCCGCGAGGTGATGGCGCAGCGAAAGGACGGAACACTGGTTCCCGTCCGCCTGGCAATCGCTGAGGCGACTGCCGGGACCAAGCGCCGGTTTGTCGGGATGCTGCACGATCTCACGGCACAGAAGGAGGCGCAGAAGCGCCTCCTCGACGAACGAAATTTCGTGGCCGCCACTCTCGACACGACCGACGCGCTGGTGATTGTGGCCGACCGAGCCGGCGGCATTGTGCGGCTGAACCGCTCCGCCGAAGTCGAGCTCGGGTATCGGACGCAGGACTACATCGGCCGGCCCCTGTGGCGGTTGATAGTTGAAGAGCAACAGGGAGAGTTCGCCCAAGCAGTGCGCGCAATTCGGCCAGGCGCCCCCGCGGTGCGGGGGGAGCATCAATTCCTTACCGCCGCGGACGATCGGCGGACCGTCGAGTGGGCAGCCAGCGGAATATGGACGTCGGAGGGCGTCATGCAGTTCCTGGTCGTCACCGGCATCGACACCACGTTGCGTCACCGCGCCGAGGACGCGCTATTTGCCCGCGACCGCGAACTGCACGAGGTACAGGTGCAGCTGTATCGCGCATCCCGCCTCGGGGACCTTGGGGAAATGGCGACGGCGATCGCACACGAACTCAATCAGCCTCTGACGGCGGTCCTGAACTACGTGCAGACCAGCCGGGAGCTTCTGATGTCTGGAGATGCCTCGATCCAGCCGCGCATCCTGGAGTTCATGGAGAAGGCCGGCATCCAGGCCGACCGCGCAGGAAAGATCATTCGCCGCCTGCGCCAGCTGTACGAGCGCGGCGAATCCGAAATGATCTCCACCGACTTGAATAGCCTCGTCCGAGAGTCGATCGCGCTGGCGCTCCTCGGCGCCAACGAAAAGGGCGTTAAGGTCGATATCGACCTGGCCGGAGAGTTGCCAAACGTGTCGATCGACCGTGTCCAAATCCAGCAGGTAGTCTTCAACCTGGTTCGCAACGCCGTTGAGGCATTGGAGAAGAGCCCGGTTCGGAACCTCCGGATCGCCACGAGGCGGGTCGACAATTCCATCGAGGTTTCGGTCACGGATAGCGGCCCGGGTGTCAGCGAGGAGGTTGCCGCCAAGCTCTTTGAGCCCTTTATGACGACAAAACCCACTGGGATGGGCCTCGGGCTATCAATTTGCCGATCCATTGTGGAGAGCCACGGCGGTAAGATCGGTGCCACCTCCGCCCACGGTGCAGGTGCCAACTTCACCTTTTCCTTGCCGCTCGATCCGGAGGAAAGGACCGTCGATGCCTAGCGCACGTGACGCTCGTGTTTTCATTGTTGACGACGACGACGCGGTCCGCGACTCGCTCCTCGTCCTGCTCGGCAACCGCGGATTTGCTGCGCAGGCATTCGAGTCAGCGGACAAGTTCCTGGCGGCCTACAAGCCGGAACTCGGAGGATGCGTGCTGCTGGACATCCGCATGCCGGGGATGGACGGTCTCGCTCTCTTGAAGCAACTCGCCGAGCAATACTCCGGCTTGCCGATCATCATGATGACCGGCCACGGTGACGTTCCGACCGCGGTGCGCGCAATGCGGACTGGCGCGTTTGATTTTCTCGAGAAGCCATTCACGCAGGACGTCATTTTCGGCGCTCTCGAGCGCGCGCTTGCGAATGTTGCTGCCGCCCCGCACCGCCCTGCCGCGTCTGCCATCGCAGCCCGGCTGGAAACCCTGACGCCGCGGGAGCGCGAGGTTCTGGAACGAATTGTTTCGGGCGCTACGAACAAGGAAATCGCCCGTGAACTCGACATCAGCCCACGTACGGTCGAAATCCACAGGTCCCGGGTAATGGAGAAGATGGAGACTCCAACCCTGCCTCACCTGGTCCGGCTGGCCATTTCCGCGGGGATCGGGGCCTAGGTACGGATTGGTACGAATACCGTCGGGCAGGGGAGGTCCATACCCTCCCGCCATGAGCCTCGGGTCCGGTATCGCGCCGCTGCCGCCGCGGTCCTCGTCGCCTCGCGTAAGCGTGGTCGATGACGACCCTGCCGCCCTTGATTCCTTCGGCGCCCTGCTCGAGTCCGCCGGCTATGACGTCCGGTTGTATGGGTCGTGCGAGGATTTTCTCTCCAGCGACATCTCCGAGCGCGGTCAGGTTCTTCTGTTGGACGCGCGCTTTCCGAACATGGCGGGCCTCGACCTGCTGGCGCGGTTGCGCGATGGGCGGGACCACATTCCCACGCTCTTCGTCATGGGGCGCTTTGACCAGGCCACGCGCCTGCGTGCCATGCGAGATCCAGCCGTTGTTCGCGTGCTGGACAAGCCGGTAGATACGTCCGAACTCCTGACGGCCGTGAAGGCGGCCCTGACAGGCTAGCGCCCCGTGAGCGCCGATGTGTCCGAGCCGACGGTTGAACTTCGCGTCGTGGTGGTTGCAGTCGTGTTGGTCTGGCTGCTTTGGCTGGTCCTGGTCCCGCTGCGCTTCCTGATTGCAGGTCGTGGGCTCGCGCCGATCATCGTGGCGCCGTGGCTGGCAGGCTACCCGCATTGGATTCCAGGTGACTTCTCGACCATGGGTCCGGGGCTGGGTAGCGGTCTCACCGGCTGGACGTTGCAGCATCCAATCCTTACCGCCCGGATTCTCGTGCGCCGTGCCCGGCAGCAAGCGAAGCAGGCGTGGACGGTGTCGGGACTGCGCCTGGCGGCGCACACTTGGCTCGAGCTCGAGACGCGCCCGCCGTCGCACGACGGTGCGCCGACTCAGTGATAGCGGAAGCGTTCGGTGACGATGTTCCGCGCTGGAACCCCCATGTGCATCAGTTCTCGCTCCACAAGGTCCATCATGGGTGCGGGCCCGCACACGAAGTAGACCCACTCGGCCCGATCCGGCGCCTGAAACACAGACTCCAAGAGCGATCGATCGATGACTCCTCTATTGCCGTGCCATTCGGACGGTGGCTCCGACAGGACGTACTGGACTGCGCAGTCGAGTTCGCGCGGCAGGGCGTCCAGCTCCGCCCGGTAGACAATTTGTCCAACGTGACGATTGCCGAACAGCAGGCGCACGGGCCGCCGGTCTCTCACCGCGCGCAGGTGACGCAAGATTCCAAGAATCGGCGCAACCCCGACGCCGCCGGCGACAAACGCATAGCCCTTGGCCTCTTCATGTCCCCGCAGCGTGAAGATACCGCGAGGCCCATCCACGTAGGCACGGGCATTGATCGGCAGTAAGCCCAGCCGCCCGGTGAAATCGCCCGACTCTTTGATGAGGAATGTGAGCCGCGGAAGGTCCGCCGGGCACGACGCCGCGGAGAAGGGGTGCTCGGTGATGCGAAACGGTGACCGGGCCAGCGTCAACCAGAAGAACTGTCCCGCTTCCAGGCGCACCGGGAACGCAGCGGCAGGCTCCAGCGCCAGTTCCCAGAGGCGGTCGCCCACAGTCTGGATCGACGCAATGCGCCACGGCCGGCGCAACTGCAGGAGCGGCGTGAACACATACACGGTTGCGAGCGCCAACGTTGCAGTGGCGAGCAGAACCAGCCAGAACGTGAGCATGACGCGGTCATTGTGTTGGCCAACGTTGACCGCGTGATGCACCCCGAGCGCCGCGATGACCCAAGCCCCGAAGCCGTGCAGGACCCGCCAAGCCTCGTAGCGGAACGGCAGGCGATCGCGCCAGATTGCGCTCGCGGTCAGCGCAAGAAGCAGGATCCACGACGCCACGCCGGTCAACATGCTTGGGTTGACGACGAGTGTGGCCAAGGTGGAGGGCATCGCACGCGTCCCGCCACCGGCCGAGGCCAGAACCGGGTGTGCCAGCAGCAACAGCAGGATCAGGCGCGCGGCGAGTTGATGTGCCCGCATGGTCAGGTCGATGCCGACCCGGCCCGTCGTGCGCTCGAAGCGACCCGAGGTAAGGAACTGTGCCAAGAGCAGCGCGAGCGCGCTCATGGCAATGCCCGACGAGAAGTCCGCGCTGAGGCCGCGGCTCGGCCGCGCTTGCATGGCCGCCAAGCCGACGGGGGCCAACGCGAGCAGAAAGTACCCCGCCACCAGCAGCAGCGGGGGAAGTCCGAGAGCCTTTGATGTTCGTGACATCGGCCCTAGTCTAGACGCGCATCCTGATGACCATGCAAGAGCCCGCGTTCCTGCCACATGCCCTGACGGCCGAAGAGGTCGTCGCGCGCCTCGGCACCGCGCCGGATGGCTTGACTGAGCGGGAGAGCGCGGACCGACTTCGGCGCTACGGACGGAACTCCCTGCCGGAGCCGCGGGCGCCGCGGGCCTTGCTGGTGTACCTGTCGCAGTTCAAGAGTCCGCTCGTCTACCTGCTCCTCGCGGCCAGTCTGGTTTCGCTGCTGGCCGGCGACATCGTCGATGCGGCGTTCATCTTTGCCGTCCTCCAAATGAATGCCCTGATCGGCACGGTGCAAGAGTGGCGCGGCATCTCGCGGTCCCGCGCTCTGCACAGCATGATCCAGGTGTGGGCCGAGGTGGTGCGCGAGGGCCGGCGGCAGCATGTGAACAGCTCCGAGCTAGTGCAGGGCGATGTGGTGCAACTCGAATCCGGCATGCGCGTGCCGGCCGATGCACGGGTGCTGGAGGCGCGCGATCTTCTGGTCGACGAGTCGCTGCTCTCCGGAGAGTCGACTCCAGTGACCAAGGTCGCTGGGCAGAAGCTCGCAGAGGATACCGCTCCGTCCGATCGCGTAACCATGGTGTACGCCGGCACCACCGTTCTGGCCGGTCGTGCCACAGCGATCGTGACGCACACGAGCCTGCACACCCAGCTCGGGCAGATCGCGGGAAGCCTGCGAGAAGTTGCCGAGGCGCCTCCACCGCTGGTGCGGCAGATGCAGGCACTTACACGTGGCATTGCGGTGGTAACGCTTGTCTTGTGCGCAGCCGTGGCGGTGCTCGAGTACTTCCGCGGCGGGGCGCTGGCGGAGGTGTTCCTGCTCGGTGTGGCTTTGGCCGTCTCTGCGATACCCGAAGGGCTGCCAGTGGCCATCACCGTAGCGCTGTCCGTCGCCACCGTGCGGATGAGCCGGCGGAACGTTGTGGTCAGGCGCCTGGCAGCGGTCGAGGGCCTCGGCGCCTGCACCCTCATTGCGTCCGACAAGACAGGTACGCTTACCCTCAATGAACTCACCGTACGGGTTCTGTGGATGCCGGGGATCGGCGAGGTCCCAGTGAGTGGGGAGGGCTATCGCCTGGAGGGCGCCGTTGGCGGAGCAGACGGTGGCCCACCGGTGGAGGCGCAAGACTTGGCGAGGGCCGGAGCATGGTGCAATGAAGCCCACATCGAGCCGGGGCCCGATGACAGCCTGCGCCACAGCGGTGACACGGTGGATGTCGCATTTCTAGTCCTGGCGCGGAAGGCGGGGATATCGCCCGCCCGTCCGGCGCCGCTGTCGGCAATTGCATACGAACCGGCGCAGCGCTTTGCTGCAACGTTCTACGCCGAGGGGGAACGCACGCGTGCATACGTCAAAGGCGCCGTGGAGACGGTGCTGGCGATGTGCGATCCGCGTCTTCGTGAACTCGCCTCGCGCGAGGGCGAGCGCCTGGCGGCGTCCGGGTACCGAGTTCTGGCCGTAGCATCTGGTCTTGTGGGCGAGGCGGCCGTGAATGCTCTGCATGACCTGCGCCTGCTGGGAATCGTAGGCATCATTGATCCGCTGCGGCCGGAAGCCGCTGCCGCGGTGTCGCAGTGTCATTCTGCAGGACTGTCGGTCGTCATGATCACCGGCGACCATCCCTTGACGGCCCTTGCGATTGCCAAGCAGTTGGGGATCGCGGGTCCGTCAGCCCGGGTGACAACAGGTTCCCAACTCGGCGCGCTGGAGGGAGGTGCCTTCGATGCTGCGGTGCGCGACACCTCTGTGTTTGCGCGGGCGCAGCCTCTGCAGAAGCAGGCGATCGTGCAGTCGCTGCAGCGCGCAGGCCACACGGTTGCGGTCACTGGGGACGGCGTGAACGACGCACCGGCGCT
>CAIVPW010000128.1 GCA_903907895.1 uncultured Alphaproteobacteria bacterium | reverse complement strand
GGGCGACGGCGGGGCCGCCATCATCCTCGCGTTGCTCCATGCCAACGGCTACGGCCGCCCCAAAGACCGCGACGCCGCGCTCAAATGGTTCGAGGAGGCTGCCCGCAGCGGCGATGTCGCCGCGCAGGCAATGGCCGGTGCGCTCACCGGCATTCGCCGCAACGCGGTGCGTGAGTTCGAGCCGGCGATCGCGTGGATCACCGAAGCCGCCAACGGTGGCGATGCGCGCGCGCAGTATGTGCTCGGCTGGCTGCTATCCAACGGCCTCGGCGTTGCGCGCGCCGACACCGCTGCCGGGATGGCGTGGACGCGCCGCGCCGCCGAAGCAGGACACACGGGCGCCGCGTACCGCCTCGCCGCCCAACTCCTCGAAGGAACCCTCGGCGCCACGAAGGACGAGCGCGCGGCCGTTACCTGGTTCGAACGCGCCGGTAACGGCGGCCATGCAGCGGCACAGACGGCGCTGGCATTGCTCTACGCCTCCGGGCGGGGCGTTGCTGCCGATCCGGGCAAGGCCGCCGAATGGTCGCGCAAGGCGGCAGAGCAAGGATTTGCCGAAGGCCAGTTCTTCCTTGCCGGCCTGTACGCCAACGGTGTCGGCGTGCCAAAGGACGACGATGCGGCGTTCAGCTGGAACTTTCGTGCGGCGGAGCAGAACTACGGTCCGGCCCAGCTGCGCGTAGCACAGGCGTTTGCCACCGGCATAGGTGCGCCGCAGGACTACGGTGAGGCCTATTTCTGGCTGGTCGTCGGCGCGTTCTCGCTGGCGGGACAGGACATGGCGCGGGCACAGGCGCTGCGCGATCAGATCGTGCCGAAGGTGCCCTCGCGCGAGCAGGACGAAATCGAGGGCCGCGCCCTGCGCTGGAAGCCATCCGTCGCGCGCGCCCGTCCTTAGGGCGTCGCGGCACCCACAACGGCGGCGGCATCGCCGCCGAGCCGCGCCAACAGCCCCGACGATTCAAACAACGTGAAGCCGAACGCGAAGCATGCGGCCGCGAGCGCCTTCGCTGCCGCTTCTTGCGGCGCGATACCCGCCAGCTGCGCCGTCAACGGCGCCAGTGCCGTCAGAAGGCGCCCGGCCACGCGCCGGCCGAACTCGGTCTCGGCAGTGCTGCCGGAGCGGAACAGCACCAGCAGCAAGTCTGCGGCAGGTTTCCCCGCGCCAAAGACAGCGCACATCCCACCTGTCACTGCCTCCAAGGCTGGCCGGTTCGATCGCATGGCGACCTGACGCCCAAGCTCGGCCAGCGCCCCCAGTACCAAGTCCTCGAGCAGGGCGGTCTTGTTCGGGTAGTACAGGTAGACGGCACCGACCGCGCAGCCTGCCGCCTCCGCGACCGCGCGCACGGTGGTCCCTTCGAGGCCCCGCTGCTGCAGGGTCGCCCACGCCGCCTCCCGCAGGCGATGCCTGGCCGCTTCCCGCCCTTTCAGCGTCCCCATCCATCCACGCTAGCGCCAGAGTGAACGTTGTTCAATGCATCTCGGGCTGGCGAGAAACACCCGCCAATTTGCCGCGCATTACCCGCCGCAAAATGAACGGCGTTCGGTTGGATAACTGAACTTTGTTCACAGCGCTGCATCGGGGTATGGTGCCGGGCCATGAAGCAAGCCATGAAGCGCATCTCTGTGCCCGGCCGCGGCCCGGGCCTGCACGACATCACCCCAGCCGTTGCCGGCTGGGTCGGCGAGGCCGGCATCCGGGCCGGGTTGCTGACAGCGTTTATTCCGCACACCTCGGCAACGCTGCTGATCTCGGAAAATGCCGATGAAAACGTGCTGCGCGACATGGAAGCGTTCTTTGCCAAGCTGGTGCCCGAGGGCGCCGGCTACCTGCACGAGAATGAAGGGCCGGACGACATGCCTGCCCACATCCGCTCGGCGCTGACGCACACCCACGTGGTGATCCCCGTGATGGAAGGCCGATTGCAGCTCGGCACCTGGCAGGGATTGTTCCTGTTCGAGCACCGCGCCGAGCCCCGCAAGCGCGACGTCATCCTGCATCTGGCGGGTGAATAGCCGACAGCGTCTGCTCAAGACCTAGGCGACACGAAACCGGCCTTCGCGCGCCTGTCCGCAGTTTTCCGCGCATTTCTGTGCGTTCGATCATCACAAAAGTTGGCGCGGCATTTGCTGTTACCCCGCTGGGGGGATCGCTCACCGCGTACGCAGGTGCAACGCCCATGATGATCGACGGAATCCTGTTTTCAGCTTCGAGTCCCGACCGCACCCGCCTCCTGCTGGAGGACATGAAGGCCTGCGGCTGGACCGAGTTGTCCCGGCTCGATCTCAATCGCAACGATGTGCTGACCCAGGTGCGCGACGCGGATCCCACGGTGGTCGTCATCGACCTCGGCGTTCCGGACCGCACGGCGCGCGACAACGCCTTCCGCGTCGCCCGCACCGGCCGCTGGCCGGTGGTCATCTTCACCGACCAGTCCGACGACGATGCGACGGAGGCCGCGATGGCGGCCGGCGTCGCCGGCTATGTCGTCAGCGGCCTGGAGCCTGGCCGCCTGCGCAATGTGGTGCAGACAGCGATCTCACGCTTCCGTGAGATGGAGCGCCTGCGCCGCGAGCGCGACGAAGCCGTCAGCGCCTTCGACGCGGTCTGGTGCCCCGTCGGCCGCTGACAGCGCCACACAGAAGCCGCTAGACCCGCTTCGACTTCCAGGTGCCGCGGCGGAACAGCACGACCGAAGTCGCGGCCAGCAGCATGTACGAGAGCGTTCCGGCCCAGAACACGCCGGACGGACCCATGCCAAGGGTTTGCGCCAGGATCCACGCCACCGGGATCTGGAACATCCAGAACCAGACGATGTTGAGCCACAGCGGCGTCACCGTGTCGCCGGCGCCGTTGAACGACTGCGTCAGCACCATGCCGTAGGCAAAGAACGGGAACGCCACCGACACCGCACGCAAGCTCTGTACGGCGTAGCCCGCCACCACCGCGTCGGAGGTGAACAGGCCAATGATCCACTCCGGGATCAGCAGGAACGCCACGCCCCACGACACCAGCAGCACCGCGTTGTAGTGGCCCGCCACCCACGCCGAATTCTCGGCGCGATCCGGCTTGCCCGCGCCGAGGTTCTGGCCAACCAGGGTCGCCGCTGCGTTGGCAGTTCCCCATGCTGGGAGAAAGGCGAACACCATGACGCGCATGGCGATGGTGAACCCCGCCAGCGCAGCGTCGCCGTACATCGCCAGGATACGCATCACGCCGATCCAGCTAGCCGACATGATGAGCATCTGCACCGACGCGCTCCAGCCGATCTTCAGCATGGTCGCCATTGCCGCGCCGTCGGTCTTCCAGTGGCGCGCGGCGATGGTCAGGCGCCGCGTACCGCTGAACAGCAACCACAGCGCAAATGCCACGCCAATGCCGCGGCCGATGTTGGTCGCAACCGCCGCGCC
>CAIVPW010000127.1 GCA_903907895.1 uncultured Alphaproteobacteria bacterium | reverse complement strand
GTGCTGCTGCTCGACGTGACGCCGCTGTCGCTCGGCATCGAGACCCTGGGCGGCGTGTTCACGCGCCTGATCGAGCGCAACACGACCATCCCGACCAAGAAGGCGCAGGTGTTCTCGACCGCCGAAGATGGACAGAACGCGGTGACCATCCGCGTCTTCCAGGGCGAGCGCGAGATGGCGGCCGACAACAAGATGCTGGGCCAGTTCGACCTGGTCGGCATCCCGCCGGCGCCGCGCGGCGTGCCGCAGGTCGAAGTCGCGTTCGACATCGACGCCAACGGCATCGTCAACGTCTCCGCCAAGGACAAGGGCACGGGCAAGGAGCAGCAGATCCGCATCCAGGCCTCGGGCGGTTTGTCGGAAGCCGATATCAAGAAGATGGTGGCCGAGGCCGAGAAGAACGCGGCCGAGGACAAGAAGCGCCGCGGGCTGGTCGAGGCCCGCAACCAGGCCGAATCGCTCGTCCACTCCACCGAGAAGAACCTCAAGGAGTTCGGCACCAACGTTGGCGACAGCGAACGGCAGGCGATCGAGCGCGCCATCGAGGAGTTGAAGTCGGCCCTGGCCGGTGAGGACGTCGAAGCCATCAAGGCCAAGACGGAAGCCCTGACGCAGGCGTCGATGAAGTTGGGTGAGGCCATGTACCGCCAGCAGCAGGCTGGCGGCGCCGGGCCGGGGGCAGGTGCTGGCGGCGACGCCGGCGAAGGCACCCCGAAGGCCGACGAGAACGTGGTGGACGCCGACTTCGAGGAAGTCGACGAAACCCGCCGCAAGTCGGGCTAAGCCCCTCGACGCGAACCCTCAGGCTCCGTTTGGGTCTCGCATTCCCCGCCCCGGTCCGGCACATTCCCGGCCGGGGCGGTCGCGTTTTGCAGGATCCGCACTGCCGCGTGAACTCAACGGTCCATGTCCACTAAAGACTTTTACGAACTGCTGGGCGTCGAGCGGGGAGCCTCGCCCGACGACCTCAAGAAGGCGTATCGCAAGCTCGCAAAGGAGCTGCATCCCGACCGTAACCCGGACAAGGATGCCGAGCAGCGCTTCAAGGAAGTGAACGAGGCGTACGACATCTTGTCGGACGACCAGAAGCGCGCCGCCTACGACCGCTTCGGCCACGCTGCCGTCGATGGATCGGCGGGGGGCGGCGGGCCGTTCGGCGGATTCGGCTTCGCCAACTTCGGCTCGTCGTTCGCAGACGTGTTCGACGATCTGTTCGGCGAGTTTCGCGGGCGTCAGCGCGGCGGGCCGAATGCGCGCCAGCGCGGAGCCGACATGCGCTTCAACCTCGAGATCAGCCTCGAGGACGCGTTCCACGGCCGCAACATGCAGATCCGCGTGCCGACCAACGCACCGTGCGACGTGTGCAGCGGCTCGGGCGCGGCCGAGAACTCACGCCCGACCCCCTGCCCCACCTGCAACGGCGTGGGCCGTGTGCGCGCGCAACAGGGATTCCTCACCATCGAGCGCACGTGCCCTGGCTGCAACGGCGCCGGTCAGATCATCAAGAACCCGTGCAAGAATTGCGGCGGCGCGGGCCGCGTGCACAAGGAGAAGTCGCTGTCGGTGTCCATTCCCGCCGGCGTCGAAGACGGCACGCGCATTCGGCTGGGTGGCGAAGGCGAAGCCGGCATGCGCGGCGGGCCGCCCGGCGACCTCTACATTTTCCTGGCGGTGGCGCAGCACCGCCTGTTTCAGCGCGACGGCAAGAACCTGTACGTGCGCGCGCCCATTCCGATGGTGACAGCGGCGCTGGGCGGCACCATCGAGGTTCCGTCACTCGACGGCGGACGCGCCAAGGTCGCCGTGCCCGAGGGCACGCAATCTGGCCGCCAGTTCCGCCTGAAGGGCAAAGGCATGCCGTCGATGCGCCAGGGCGACAGCACCGGCGACTTGTACGTGCACGCGATGGTCGAGACGCCGATGAACCTGAACAAGCAACAGCAGGATTTGCTGCGCCAGTTCCAGGCCGCCGGCGAAGGCCGCACGACCAACCCGGAGTCGGAGGGCTTTCTCGACAAGCTTAAGGAGTTCTGGAACGACCTGAAGGGCGATGCAAATGGCGGGAGTTAGGATCGGCGTCCTCGGCGCCGGTGGACGCATGGGCCAGGCCCTGGTGCGCGCCGTGGCGTCGGCACCGGACGCGGAATTGTCGGGCGGCACCGAAATCGAAGGCAGCCCCTGGATCGGCAAGGACGTGGGCGAGCCTGCAGGGCTTGGCCCGTTCGGGGCGCCGATCGTCGCCGATGCGCGCACGCTGTTTCAGAATTCGGACGTCGTGCTCGACTTCACAGCCGCCATTGCCGTGCCGCGCCATGCGCAGATCGCGGCGGAACTCGGCAAGGCCTATGTCGTGGGCACGACCGGACTTGCGGCGGCCGAAGAGCGCGCGGTGCAGTTAGCATCCAAGCGCGTGCCGATCGTGAAGTCGGCCAACATGAGCATCGGCGTGAATCTGCTGATTGCGCTGACGCGCCAGGCAGCGGCTGCGCTCGACCTGAATTTCGACGCCGAGATCCTCGAGATGCATCACCGGCACAAGGTGGATGCACCGAGCGGTACGGCCAAGGCGCTTGGCAACGCCATCGCAGAAGCGCGCCGGCAGACCCATGACCGCGTCGCGGTGATGAGCCGGGAAGGCGTGCCCGGCGAGCGCCGCCGCGGCGAGATCGGCTATGCCACCCTGCGCGGTGGCCTGGTGGTGGGCGAGCACACGGTGATGTTCGCGTCCGACCGCGAACGCATCGAACTAACCCACCGCGCCTCCTCGCGCGACATCTTCGCCGAAGGCGCGGTCACGGCCGCAGGCTGGGTGCACGGCAAGGCACCGGGCCTGTACGGCATGACCGACGTGCTGGGGCTGAAGGACTAATCACCGGAGTGCGGCGCATGAACGATTTCATGCGCTTTCCCACCGCCGTGCTGCGCGATCCGGCCATCGATGCGTGGCTGGAGTCGCGTCGGGCCGACCTGCGGAACGTCGCGACTCCCTGGTTTGAGTGCATGCGTCAGTGCGGCAGCGACGTGCGCGAGTTGATGCACGACCGCATGCCCACCGCATGCGTGGACGACGGCGCCTTTGCCTACGTCAACGCCTTCACGAACCATGTAAACGTCGGCTTCTTTCAGGGCGCTGCCCTGCCCGATCCAGCCAAAATTCTGCAGGGCACCGGCAAGCGCATGCGGCATGTGAAGCTGCGGCCTGGCGAGGCGGTGAACGAGGCGGCGCTGCTCGACCTGATCCACCATGCCTACACCGATATGCGGGTGCGGCTGGCCACGCGCTAGATCGCGCGCGGCTCCGGTTCCCTCCAGCGCGACAACGCAGTGCGCAGCTCTTTGGCGACGTCGAGGCGTTCTTCGGGCGTCAGGAACGCTCCGATGATGAGTCTGCGGCCGTGGGAAGTGAGTGCGAGCTGGCTTTCATGCTCGGGTGGATCGTCCATCTTCACGCGCAGCCAATTCGGCTGAAACGTCCACGAGAAGACGCGGCCCTTGGGATCGATGCGGCGCACCAACAGCTCCTCGCGCCCGAGCTGCACCGTTTCGACCACACGGCCCGAGCGGTAGTTCAGCTTGAACGCGCCGTAGATGAGCGCGATCTCGAGGCCGAAGAAACCCATCACGGGCCACGCGCCCTGTAGCAGGAACACCATGCCGGCGACGAAGCTGATGGTGCAGAGGACGCCCATCAGGAGCAAGAAGCCGAACGCACTGAGCGACCGGTGCGGCCGCAGGATGGCGTCGAACAGGAGCTCGCCGTCGGGATTCATGGGGGAATGCTACGCGCGCTGG
>CAIVPW010000126.1 GCA_903907895.1 uncultured Alphaproteobacteria bacterium | reverse complement strand
TCGATGATTGCCTATGTCGATGGCAACGCCGCCGGTTCGCTGGCCATTTCGGGCGCACTCAATCCAGTCGGCACGGTGGAGATCGGTGGCAACGATTCCAACTTTTATGGCGCTGTCGACGACATCTTGGTGACCGCCAACGAAGCGGCGCCGAGCGTCGTCGCTCCAAGCGCGCCCGCGCCGGTCGCGGCGCCCGTCGCCGACGAGCCGGTCGTGGCGCCCGTTGCCGAAGTCCCGGTCACGACGTCCGTCGCCGAGCAGCCGGTCACGACGCCTGTTGCCGAAGTGCCGGTGGCGGCTGCTATCGTCGAAACTGCCGCGGTTGCAGATTCGGGCACCGCGATTGCAGAGATGCCGGTCGGAACTCCGGTGGTGACGGCCAACGGTATCCTTATCAGCAGTTCCGGCGCCCTCAACTCCGCCCTCGCCCTGGCCACCGGTGGGGAGACGTTCCTCCTGCAGGCGGGCACCAGCTATCAGATCGACGTCAACACGTGGGCGGCTCATTCGTCACCGGTCACGATCACGTCGGCCGACCACACCAACCTCGCGAATGTCACCGCGATCGACATCCGCGGAGTGGACGGCCTCATCATCGATCACGTGCGCGTACAGGCACCCGGGTCTGCGCCGAACGACCCGGACATCCGGATCGTGGACAGCAGCGACATCACCATCAGCAACTCGCTCATGGTCGGTGACGCGCGCGGCTTCGCCACAGCTCGGTACGCTGAGGACATGCTGGAGGCCTACAACGTCGACGGCCTCAACATCCTCAACAACGAGGTCACCAACTACTTCCACGGCCTCAACATCCACCGGAGCGCCGACGTTGTGGTGCGTGGCAACGACCTGCACACCCTGCAGGGCGACGGCATGCGCTTCAG
This sequence comes from uncultured Alphaproteobacteria bacterium, assembly GCA_903907895.1. GTDB lineage: Bacteria > Pseudomonadota > Alphaproteobacteria > UBA2966 > CAIVPW01 > CAIVPW01. The sequence goes on along the minus strand of CAIVPW010000126.1, from coordinate 6,908 downwards.
CGCCGACAAGGGCGTGACCATCGAGAACAACTGGTTTCACGACTTCCTCGGGTCGGACGGCAACCTGAACCACAACGACTACATCCAGTTCTGGACCGCCGGTACCAATACGCCCAGCACAGACATCGTCATCCGCGGCAACCTGCTGGCCAACACCAGCGGCACCGAGAGCCAGGCCATCTTCATGGCGGACGAGGCCAATCACGGCACCCGCTTCCAGAACGTGCTGATCGAGGGAAACTTCATCGAGAACAACCACGTCCACGGCGTCACGGTGAACCGTGCCGACGGGGTCGTGATCCGTGACAACTCGATGCCGGTTCTGCCAGGCGGCCAGTGGGGCATGCTGTCGAAGATCAACGTCAACGATTCGACCGGGGCGCAGATCTACGACAATCTGACCAATGGCGTTGACCCGCTGCGGTCCAGCGTGGTGCGCAACGACCACAACGGCCGGCCGGCCGACCTCACTGCCATCATCGCCGGCGAGGAAACGGGCGCGAACTCGTTCGCGTTCGATGGTCGCTTCTCTGTCAGCAAATCGGGTTTCGTCGGGAACAACGCCCAGTTCATCTGGGACTTTGGCGACGGGACCACAGCCAGTGGCACCCAGGTCAGCAAGACCTACGACGACGCGTCCGACCACCAGGTCGTACTCACCGTGCTGCACAACAACGGCAGCAGCGACACCGCCGCGTTGGTGGCGAGCCACAATGCCTCCACGGTGCAGGCACCGGACGACAGCGGCTCGCTGGCGTTCCTGCACCATGACAACCTCTGGGCCTAGACCCAGCCGACGATCAATCCTCCCCGGCCTGGCGCCGGGGAGGTCCCGCCCTGGCGGCTAGTGCCGCCGGGAGATGCCCCCCATGCTGCGCAGGGCCTCGCGGCACTGATCCTCGCAGCGGCGGCATACCTCGGCGCACAGCCCGACAATGTTCATCCGGCGCGCGCGGTGCAGTCCTCGATGGACTGCAGGAGCGGCTCGTTAACGGAGCCGCGAACTTCGGGATAGGTTTCCAGGATCTCGCGTAGCTGCTGCCTGGATCGTCTCCCTCGATGGAGCAGACGGAGGGATTAGAGGCAGCGACCGGCCGGTGCGCGAACGCGCATCGGCTTTGGCAAGAACGGCAGGGATCGGCCGCGGGGGCGGCCCGCGGGCCGGAAGGACGGCGGCCCGCCGTCCCCCGACCGCGGGCTTCAGAAACTACTTCTTCGGCGCAGGGCCCTTGCCGCCCGGGGCAGTGGCAGCAGGCTTCACCTGCTTGGGCTTCTTCTTTTCCTTGTTCGACTTCATCTGACCTTTTGCCATCGTCTGTCCTTCGAACAACGCCGCCGCTGGCGACGCGATGGTTGCGCACGTGCGGAGCAACCGCTCCGCGAAGCGAACACTACATCAGGGGCGCGCAGTGCCAAAGCGTGCGCTGCGATTCGCAACTTCAGGTCGCCAGCAGGATCACCGAACGTCGGTGCTGCGCTGTCCGTCCTCGGCGGTGCTTCGGGAGCCAGTCCGCGACGGCCGCGTCTCGATTGCCGCAGCGACCGCGCCCACATCAGACGTCGCCGATCATCTACCGGCGCCACCGAGATCTCGATGAGCGGGACAACGTCCGGAGGCGCCGAGCGCCGTGCGCAAAACGGACCGCCGACGGTCGTTGGCCGATACGGAAATGTTTGCGCTCCGGCAGGCGGTGCCGCGGAAGGCAGCGAACGAACTGTGCGGCGCTGGGACGCGCGGTGGCGTCGAGGCATCAGTTGCATCAAAAGGACGACGGCCCGGCAACTGTTGGATTTGCACCGTTTAGGTGAGGGTGTTGTGTTGCGTCTGCAGCAGCGCATGCAGCGGTAGGCACGCGAAATGGCAGAAATCTGCCAATTTTTGCTGGCATGGCCTTTGCCATACCCATGCGTACAATGGGAATTGTCTAGTATTTCGATAGACTAACTAATTTGCGGTTTCGCCGGTCTGGACGCCGCGCCATGCTGCAGACCCGAACTAGGAGAGGCTCATGACAACGCTACTTGGCCGCCGCGCCAGCACGAGCCGTGCCGGGCGAGCCGAAGCCGCCCTTCGGCTCCACGACGGTCTGGTGAAGGCGGTCGTCCACGTCGTGATTGCCACGCACTGAAATGCAACAAGCACCCCTGCTGACCCTTACGCCCACCGGTGGCCGCAACGCGTCGCCGTCGATCCGCGCCACGGCGTTCGTGTTCGAGGACCCGCGCTCTCGGCTCCTGCGCCGGGAGTTGGAGCAGCTCGCGCCGAGCGAGGCGTCGGTCGTCATCATCGGCGAGACCGGCACCGGCAAGGAACTCGTCGCGCGCTATGTGCACGAACAGAGCAAGCGCGTTGGGCCGTTCATCGCGGTGAACTGCGGCGCTCTCACCGAGACCCTCGTCGAGGCGGAGCTGTTTGGCTACGAAAAGGGCGCCTTCACCGGCGCCATCCAGTCGCAGCTCGGCTGGTTCGAGTCGGCCAACGGAGGCACGCTGTTCCTCGACGAGATCGGCGATCTGCCGCTTCACCTGCAGGTGAAGCTGCTACGCGTGCTGCAAGAACGCGAGGTAGTGCGCCTAGGTTCGCGTCGCTCGATTCCTGTCAACGTACGCGTCATCGCGGCGACCAACGTGGACCTCGACGCGGCGGTGGCAGCGGGCCGCTTCCGCGAAGACCTGTTCTTCCGCCTAAACGTGGCGCCGGTGCACCTGCCCGCCCTGCGCGAACGGCCAGGCGACATCCTGCCGCTCGCGAACCACTTCCTTGGAACTTACTCGCAGCGCCTGGAGCGGGCGAAGTTGAAGCTCTCACCGGCAGCCGAACGCCAGCTGCTGCAGTACGTATTCCCGGGCAACATCCGCGAACTCGAAAACATCGTCCACTATGCAGTCCTCGTAGCGCGTGGCGACGCCATCGCCCCAGAAGACCTGCGCCTCACCGCTCCCCGTCTCGATCGCAGTGGTGCGTCCGAAGACGCAACGTTGGAAGAGCAGGTGCGCGCCCTTACGGCACGCCACAGCGGAACCGCGTCCCTGTTCGAGCGGGTGACCGACTCGCTTGTGCTCTCCGTGTTCGAGGCAAACGACCGAAATCAGGTCCGCACCGCAGCCGTTCTGGGCGTAAGCCGCAACACGCTTCGCACCCACCTGGCACGACTTGGGCTCATCGACAGCCGCCGTGCAGCGGCCCCAAAGGCCTCCGTGGCGGGAACTGCTGTTGCGACCAATTCATGAGTGCGCAATGCGCCACAACGAATCCACAACTCACAACACGAACCCACGGAGAGACGAAATGAAGTATGTGAAACCGCTTCGCGCGCTCACGTTGTCGCTCGGCCTGGCGATCGGCGCCTCGGCCACCGCCGCACAGGCACAGACTCTGCTCAACGCGTCGTACGACCCGACGCGCGAGCTGTATGAGGCCATCAACAAGGCGTTCATCGCAGAGTGGAAGGCCAAGACCGGCAAGACGCTGACCATCAACCAGGCCCACGGCGGCTCCGGTGGCCAAGCGCGCGCCGTCATCGACGGCCTTGAGGCCGACGTGGTGACGCTCGCGCTCGCCTATGACATCGATTCAATCGCGAAGTCGGGCTTGTTCCCTGCCGATTGGCAGAAGCGCCTGCCGCAGAACAGCACGCCGTACACCTCGACCATCGTGTTCCTGGTGAAGAAGGGCAACCCCAAGCAGATCAAGGACTGGGGCGACCTGACCAAGGCCGGCGTCCAGGTAATCACGCCGAACCCGAAGACTTCGGGCGGCGCGCGCTGGAATTACCTTGCCGCGTGGGCATGGGCGCTGCGCCAACCGGGTGGTTCGGAGGCGACGGCCAAAACGTTCGTGCAGAACCTGTTCAAGAACGTGCCCGTGCTCGACACCGGTGCGCGCGGCTCGACGGTGACGTTCGCCCAGCGCGGCATCGGCGACGTGTTGCTGGCTTGGGAGAACGAGGCGTTCCTCGCGCTCGACGAATTTGGCCGGAACAAGTTCGACATCGTCATCCCGTCCTTCAGCATCCTGGCGGAGCCACCGGTGGCGCTGGTCGATAAGAACGTCGACAAGCATAAGACCCGCGCCGAGGCCGAGGCCTATCTGCAGTTCCTGTACACGCCGGCGGCGCAGAAGATCATTGCCGAGAAGCACTACCGCCCGCGCGACACGGCGGCGGCCAACCCGGCCGATCTCGCTCTCCTCCCAAAGCTGGATCTGATTGCCATCGATGACCCGGTGTTCGGCGGCTGGACCAAGGCCCAGACCACCCACTTCGCCGACGGCGGTGTATTCGACCAGATCTACGCCCCCGGCGCTCGCTGACGCCCGGCTCCCGGCGCGGGCTGATCGCTCGCGCCGGTTTGGGCCGGGGAGCCGTCGCTGGCGCGAGCGGAGCCGTTGCGGGAGCGGCCCGCGAGGCGTCAAGCAAGATTCTTGGCAGTTTGTCGCTCGGATTCCAGAAACGGACCCGGTAGGGTCGGCCCCATCGTGGGGAGTCGGGGTGTTGCCGCCGCTACAGCGTCAAAGCTGTGGCACTCAGATCGCTTGGATGTGCTGGACGCGGTCCAGGACGTGCGCGCGCCCGTGTACCTGCTCCGTGACACGGACGGGCCGGCGCTGTTCCGCACACCGCAGGCGGACTGCGACACACTCCCTCCCCTCTATCCGGAATGGCTGGGAGATCCGGCGTTCCTCGCCACCCACGGCTGCCGCTTCCCTTATGTGGTGGGCGAGATGGCCAGGGGCCTGGCGACCGTCGAGATGGTCGTCGCGGCGCAGCAGGCCGGCTTGATCGGCTTCTTTGGCGCCGCCGGGCTGGCGCCTGCCGAGATCGAAGACGCGATCCGGCGTATCCAAGCGGCCCTCGGTCCGGAGGCGGACGGCTGGGGCTCCAATCTGATCCACAGCGTGCACGAGCGCGGCTACGAGGATGCTGTCGTCGATGTGTACCTGCGCGCCAGCGTACGGCGCGTGTCGGCCTCCGCCTTCATGGCGTTGTCTCCGGCCATCGTGCGGTACGCCGCGACGGGCCTGGCGCGCAACGCGGATGGCGGCGTGCGCCGGCGCAATTTCGTCTTCGCGAAGATCTCGCGGCCCGAGGTGGCGGCACACTTCTTGTCGCCGCCGCCCGCCACCCTGCTCGATGCGCTGGTGTCTTCCGGCGCCCTGACCCCCGAGGAGGCCCGGCTTGCCGCCGAGGTTCCGGTGGCGGCCGATATCACGGTGGAAGCCGATTCCGGCGGGCATACAGATAACCGGCCGCTGGCTGCCCTCTTCCCCGCCATAGCCGCCCAACGCGACCGCCTCGTCGCGCAGCACCGATATAAAGAGTCGATCCGGCTCGGCGCGGCGGGCAGCCTGGGCACCCCCGGTGCCGTTGCCTCGGCCTTCGGACTGGGGGCCGCCTACGTTCTGACGGGCTCGATCAATCAAGCCGCAATCGAGTCGGGTCTTTCCGACGCCGGCCGCGCCATGTTGTGTGAGGCCGGCATCGCGGACGTCGCCATGGCGCCGGCCGCTGACATGTTCGAACTGGGCGTAAAGGTGCAGGTGCTGCGGCGCGGAACGTTCTTCGCCACCCGGGCGCAGAGGCTCTACGACCTCTACGTGGCACATGACTCGCTCGAATCCATTCCCGCGGCGGAGCGTGCGCGCCTGGAAAAGGAACTGTTCCGAGCATCACTCGCTGACATCTGGAAAACGACACGCGACCACTTCGCGCATGCCGAGCCCGGCGAAGTGACGCGCGCCGAAGCAGATCCCAAGCACCGCATGGCGCTCGTCTTCCGCTGGTACCTGTTTCACGCTTCGCGCTGGGCGGCCGAGGGCATCGCCGACCGGCGCGCCGACTATCAGATTTGGTGCGGCCCCGCCATGGGCGCCTTCAACGCGTGGGCGGCGGATTCATTCCTCGAGCCTGCCTCTCATCGCACCGTCGCACAGATCGCCCGCAACCTCCTTGAGGGGGCGGCGGTCATCACCCGCGCACAGCAGCTGCGCACCTTCGGAATTCCCGTACCAGCGGCCGGCTTCGCATTCCGGCCGCGGCCATTGGGCTGATTAGGAAATCGATGCACGCCTCCCATCCCACGCGCAGGCCTCCGATTGCCATTGTCGGTGTCAGCGCCCTGTTCCCAGGCTCGATCGGCGCGGCGCCGTTCTGGCGCAACATCGTCGCCGGCAACGACCTCATCACCGACGTGCCGGAGTCGGCGTGGCGGATCGCGGACTACTAGGACCCCAATCCCACGGCGCCCGACAAGACCTATGCCAAGCGCGGTGCGTTCCTGCCGGCCGTTCCGTTTGATCCGCTGGCGTTTGGGATTCCGCCCGCGACGCTGTCGGCAACCGACACCGCTCAGCTGCTTGCGCTGATCGTCGCGCGCCAAGTGCTGGAGGATGCCAGCCGCGGCGAGTTCCAGGCCGTCGATCGCCGCCGCATCAGCGTCATCCTCGGCGTTGCGTCCGCAACCGAGCTCGTGGTGCAGCTCGGTAGCCGAATTCAGCGGCCGATTTGGACGAACGCCATGCGCGCCGCCGGCCTGTCCGAGACGCAGATCACCGATGTCTGCGATCGCATCGCCAGCCACTACGTTCCTTGGCAAGAGGCATCGTTCCCAGGCCTGCTCGGTAACGTCGTCGCGGGACGCATTGCCAATCGACTGGATCTTGGTGGCACCAACGTCGTCACCGATACAGCGTGTGCCAGTTCGTTCGCTGCAATCGAGCTTGGCCTCAACGAACTGTATCTCGGCCAATCCGACCTCGTGATTTCGGGTGGCGTCGACGCGATCAACGACATCTTCATGTACATGTGCTTCTCGAAGACACCGGCGCTGTCGCCAACGGGCGACTGCCGGCCGTTCAGCGAGAAAGCGGACGGCACGTTGCTCGGCGAAGGCCTTGGCATGTTCGCCCT
>CAIVPW010000125.1 GCA_903907895.1 uncultured Alphaproteobacteria bacterium | reverse complement strand
TTCCGGGGCGCTGGATCGCGGGCATTCTCTACCCGGACGCCAAGCCGAAGCAGAACTTCGAAACCACGGCCGAAGCGCAACAGGCTCCGCGCGTCCAGTTCTGATGACCGCGCATGTCCTTGGCGGATGGCGGCGTGCCGGTCATTGGCTGGCAGCCACCTTCGCGCTCCTCCTCTTTGTCGCGGCTGCACCCGCGCAAGCGGCAGAGTTGCGGTTCCCGCAGCTCTCGGGCCGGGTGGTGGACGAGGCGGGCCTGCTGTCGCCGGCCGCCGAGCAGCGCGTGTCGGGCTGGCTCGCCGAGTTCGAACGCACCAAGGGCACGCAGGTAGTCGTGGTGACGGTCCCCAACCTGCAGGGCGTGCCGATCGAGGACTACGGCTACCAGCTCGGCCGTAGCTGGGGCATCGGCGAGGCCGGACGCAACACGGGGGCCATCCTCCTGATTGCGCCAACCGAACGCACCGTGCGCATCGAGGTCGGCTACGGCCTGGAGGGAACGCTCACCGACGCGTTGAGCCGCACCATCATCGAAGCCGACATCCTGCCGGCGTTCCGCAGCGGCGACTTCGAAGGCGGCATCCTCGCCGGCACCGCGAGCATCCTGCGCACCCTCGGATTCCAGCCCGCGGACGCGCCAGTGCGTACGCCCCTGCCGCAGACGCCGACGCAGGGCGATTCGATCGCGTCCCTGGTCGTCTTCGGCGTCCTCCTGCTGTTCTTCTTCCTGAACAACCGCAGGCGCGGCCGCCGCTCCTCGTCCGTCTTGCCGTACATCCTGGCCGGCTGGGCCGCTGGCAACATGGGCCGCGGCCGCGGTGGTGGCGGCGGCTCGGGTGGCGGTGGGTTCTCGGGTGGCGGCGGCTCCTTCGGGGGCGGCGGCGCCACGGGGCGCTGGTAGCCATGCAGCGACTGACCGCGGAAGAACGCGCGCAGGTGGAAGCCGCCATCGAAGCGGCCGAGCGGCGCACCAATGCCGAGATCGCCGTCGTGGTCGCCGAAACCAGCGACGATTACGCCGGATTCCCGTTTGTCTGGGCCGCGGGCCTGGCACTTCTTGCGGGCGGCGCGCTCGCGATTCTGCGACCGCTGACATGGGCGCCCACCCTGTTCCTCCTGGAGGCCGGGGTCTTCCTACTTGCGGCCATCGTCTTGTCCCTGCCGCGCTGGCGGGCCTACACGGCCCCGCGCTGGGTGCGCGAGGAACGCGCGCGTTGGATGGCGCAACTACAGTTCTCGGCTCGCGTGGAGAACCGCACCGCGGATGCCGTCGGGCTCCTGCTGTACGTGTCGGTGGCGGAGCGCTTCGTCGAGGTCCGGGTAGACGGCCGCATCGCGGCCGCAGTGCCCCGTGCAACCTGGGACGCGATCATCGCGGACTTCACGCGAAGCATGGGCGCGGGGTCCACCGTGACGGCGGTCGTCGCGGCCGTCGGACGCTGCGCCGAGGTGCTGGCAACGCACTTTCCGCCGATCCCCGGCCAGCAGAGCGAAATCACGAACCGGGTGGTCGAGTTCTAGCCCTTCATCGGCAAGCATCTCCCGCAGTAACTCGCACCCCACCTGCACCTTGGTCGCTTTCCCGCCTGCCACGTAGTTCTTCCAATGACCCGCTGCCGCCGCTGCGCGGCTCCGCAATGCGCAAAGAAAGACGCACCGCTCGGGATCCGAGACGGTGCGTCTTAAGTGTCGCGCAAAGGCGGCTGCTCTGCTCGTGTCCGACTAGTTGGTCGTGCGGCCTTCGCCGTTGTCCGGAACTCCGCCGTTCGCTGCGCGTGCAGCGCTGTTGGCGGCGGCACGAGCGCGGCCGCGGGCCTCGCCGCCTTTGCGCCCGGCCTCGGCCGCCAGTCTGCGGTCCTGCGAGAAGCTGCGCTTCTCGTCGGGAACGCTCTGGCCGCCTTTGCGACCAGCCTGTGCCGCCAGTTCGCGATCCTGCGAGAAGCTGCGCTTCTCATCGGGAACGCTTTGGCCGCCCTTGCTGGCGATCTCCCGCTGCTTGCCTTCGTCCATCGAAGCAAAGCCGCGGTTCGAGGTGCCTCCATCCCGGCCAGCGGTGCCGGCCTGGTTTCGATCGGATGCCATACGCGTACTCCTCTGAAGCAAAGCATCCCCCTGGTGGGCGCCCGGCTGGCCAGCCGGACGCCTCCGTGTCGTGCTGTTTCACGAGTTTTCGCTTGTCGCTCCGGCAACTTGGCCGCACACGTCACAAAGGTAAATGCATGGATCGTTGGGCCTCCATTTTGCACCTACGGTGGCGCTGAACGCCGCTGCCAAGCTCATTCGGGCTACCTCGTTTGCACCGTGCGCCGCGGATACGGTGCAGCTGCCCCTAAAGGCGCTACTACCCGAACGAGGAGGCGCGGGCGGCGCGGGCACTGCGTAGCTTCGTGACACGCCCGCGCTTCGCATCGGCGAATGTGCATCTACGTAGCGAGGAGGTCGCGATGAAGTACGGCCTGCTGTGGTTGCTGGGAATTCCGCTGCCCATCGTGCTGCTGCTGTGGTTCTTCCTCCGCTGAGCGGCGGACGAATCGATACGACCGCGGCGCTCCGTTCCTCGATAGCCTATGCGCGTGGACGCCGGCCGCGAGTCCAATGCATGACAAGCGAAACGACGAACGCAATGAGGAAGACGATGAATGCCAACTTTGTCGGACGGCACGCGGACACCCCCGAAGACCATGCCGATCTTGGCTGGAAGGGCGGACAGCAGGGCGGGGCCCCGTCGGCGCTGCAGCCAGGTCAGGAGCTATTCGGCGAGATCCTTGAACTCGACGGTAATCTTCACACCGTCACGCTCGCCAACGGTGAGGTCTACGCCGTCGATTCCGACTTCAACATGGGAGGCTTCGACCAAGGGGAACGGATTCGGCTGACCGCCGGTCGGGACGGTCTCATCCGGTCGATGACGCCGGAGCCCAAGCAGTAGCTATTCGGCCGCATCGTCGGCTGCCGGCCAATGCTCTTGCGCAACGCTGGCATACGGCGGCCCGCTGATCACGTCGCGCACCTTCTTGGCCAGATCGGCCTTGCGGAACGGCTTGTGAAGAAGCGTCGCGCCCGGCATCAGCACGCCCTGAATTTCAATCGCGCGCTGAGAGTAGCCCGACGTGAACAATACGCGCAGGCGTGGCCGTGCACTCGCTAGACGATCGGCGAGTTCTCGGCCGTTCATCCCGCCAGGCAGGATGACGTCCGTGAGAAGCACGTCGTAGTGCTGCGATCCTTCGCACGCCGCAAGCGCCGATCGGGCGTCAGGCTGGGCATCGACTGCATACCCCAAGGCCGAGAGCTGCATGATGACGAGCTCACGAACATGCGGCTCGTCCTCGACCAGGAGAACGCGCTCGGAACCAAGTTCGTTGCGCGACACCTCGGCGCCGACGACGGCTTTGGCGGCCGTTGGGCTTACCGGCAGGTACATACTGACGACGGTACCGTGGCCGAGTTCGCTTTGCAGGGTGACCGTGCCGCCGGACTGGGTGACGAAGCCGTACACCATGCTGAGGCCAAGCCCCGTGCCCTTGCCCACCGCCTTCGTCGTGAAGAACGGCTCGAAGGCCTGCGCGACGACCTCGGGCGGCATGCCCTGCCCCGTGTCGCGCACCCGTATGCGTACGTAGACACCAGGCTTCAGGGCGGCGCCCAGCTGTGCATAGCGGCCGGCAATGTTCACTTCGTCGGCCTCGATCGAGATGATGCCCCCGTTCGGCATTGCATCGCGCGCGTTCACCGCGAGATTGAGGAGCGCTGACTCCAGCTGGCCGCGGTCCACCAGGACGTTGCTGAGCTGCGGCGGCAGCGAAAGCTGGATGGTGATGTCCTCGCCCACCGTGCGTCCGAGGATGCGTTCCACGCCGCGGATGGCGCCGTTGGGATCGATGACTTCGGGATCGAGAGTCTGTCGCCGTGAGAACGCCAACAGGTGCTGCGTCAGGTCGGCGCCCCGCTCGGCCGCCTGGACCACGATGTCTATGAGCTCGGACGTCTCGCCGCGCTGCTTCGCGTCATCGCGCAGGATTTCGGACGAGCCGAGGATGACCGTCAGCAGGTTGTTGAAGTCGTGCGCGATGCCGCCGGCGAGCTGGCCAATAGCCTCCATCTTCTGCGACTGGCGCAATTGCGCCTCGCGCTGCCGGTAGCCGGTGATGTCGATCGCAGTGGTGATCAGTCGCTGCTGGCCGTCGATCCGCACCACTTCGGCCGAGGCCAGAACAACGAGTTCGCGCCCATCCGGCACCTTGATGTGCAACTCGCAACTGCTCACCGTGCCGTGCTCTTTCAACATGTCCTGAAAGCGCGTCACGTCGTCGGGCCGGAAGTGGATCCCGACCTCCGCGGAGGTGCGGCTGATGACCTTGTCGCGGTCGAGGCCAAGGGTTTGGAGGTAGCTGCGGTTGACCTCGTGATAGCGGTTGTCGCCCAGATTCGTGATCGCTATCAGGGCCGGGCTAGTTTCGAAGATCGTCGTGAAGCTGCGCTCCGATTCGGTCCGCCCGGCCTCCGCGAGCTTTCGGACGGTGACGTCGCGCATCGCTGCAATGAACAGCAACCGGCCGTTGACCACCGTGTGGCTGACGATCATCTCGATCGGGAACACGCGGCCGTCGCGCCGCTTGCCGAGTGATTCGTGCGCGCCTTGTTCTCCGGGGCGCGGACTGGGGCGTAGGGCATACGCGGCGATCAAGTCGCCCGATTGCCGGCCTTCCGGCTCCCCCGACAATGCATTCAACGGCAGGCCCACGAGTTGCCCCGGGCCGTATCCGTACATCTGCTCCGCTGCGGCGTTGGCGGTCTCGATCTGCGCGCGATCATTGATGGTCATGATCGCGTCGCCAACGTTCTCGGTGATGGCGCGAAACAGGCGTTCCTGGTCGAAGAACCGTTGGAAGGCGCGCGCCAGCACTCCAACCTCGCCGGCACTCTCGACCGGTAGGAGCAGCGAGCGCGTATCGGCGCCGGGAGCTACAGCCGCCGTCATGCGTGCCAGCGGCTGAGAAACGGAGCGCGCCAGCAGCGCCGCCAGCGCGACGGCTGCCACAATGGTGAGCATCGCTGCGGCCAGGGTCGACTGCAGCATCGACCTCTCTTCAGCCAGAATTTCGCTCAGC
>CAIVPW010000124.1 GCA_903907895.1 uncultured Alphaproteobacteria bacterium | reverse complement strand
GGAGACCTCGACCGAGACTCTGCGACTGATCGACGGTCTCGCCGCTCTGATGGCAGACTACAAGAAGCGCATCCGCGACAACCATCCACGGATCTACTCGCAAGACCTGTTGAACAACCTGTTCCGCCATCCATACACGCGGATTGAATTCCTGGCCGAAGAAGTCGGCGTCGTACGCCAGACGGCGGCGCGATATCTTGAAGAACTCACGGCTGCAGGCCTGTTGGAGAAGCAGACCTGGGGCAAGCACAATTTCTACATCAACAAGCCGTTGGTGGCGCTGTTCGTCACAGCTCCGGGAGGCAGGGCGTGAGCGATGGAGCCGACACGTGCCTCAAACGGATGACCATCCTAGGCCGTATGAAAGCTGCTGGTTGGACCGATGACCTGCATTCGATGGCCGAGCAGCGCAACATCAAAGCAAGCGATGCGAGCCAAGCGGATTAAGCGGCTTCAGCTGCGCGTAGCAGAGCTAAATCGCCAATGACCGGAATGAGGAGGCATTCCGGCCAGTCAGCCCAAAGGTTACGAATGCACGTTCATCGCCCAAGAATAGACATTGCTACTCGGCTGGACGAAGCGATCCGACGGCCGCGACAATCTCCTTCATGCGCTCCGGCCAGCGCGGCGATACCCTGATATCATTTCGACCTACTTCCATTCGGTCGGTTGGTCGCTGGTTTGAAATTGCTACAGCCCAGACAGAGTCGACATCGCTAGTCTGCGCCTGAGGATCAACAAGCAAAGTGATGAACGCTGCCGTTCCGACGGGCCGCCAAGTGGACGACAACTGCCAAGTCTCGTGGATCCACCAGTCATCGCTCGGGAGACGCTGGACGCTCCATCCTGCGCGTTCGAGCTCTGCCTCTAGTTTGGCTTTGTCTGTCTCTCCCATACGCACGATCCAACCACCGGCGGCCTAGATTGCCAATGTTGAACTAGGGGCCCGGTGCCGCTGCAATACGGAATGTGGCAATCGGGCTGGGTCGATCAATGTCAGACACTCGAAGTTTCTGTTCACGCAGGTATCGCGACACCATTAGATAGCGCCATGAGTGACCAGCCTATCAAACTGATCAGGTTTCTAGAGGAGCGCTACTGGAGCGGCTCTTTGCCCGTGGTTGGATTCGCGGCGAAGGAATCGGTGGAAGCCCTAATAAGCGCAGATGAGATGAGCGCCCTTTTTGGCGGCTATTTGGAATACGAGGACGTCAGCGGGAGCAACCGATATCTAGGCGTATGGGGCGACCGGAAAGTCTCTCAATTCCTACGAGAGCTTCGCGCGCGTGGTGCTGCGGTTGAGCTTGAGCCATCAGAGCCAAGTCTGCGGATTCCGACGTAGATCGGCCGGCTAATACGAAATGAGTTCGGCCGGTGTTTCCAAAATGAGGTCGGCCGCCGAATCCAAAGTGAGTTCGGCCACCGATTCCGATTTGAGTTCGGCCACCCCCTCGGGGTGACGGCGAGCGGGCTTCGGGCATGGTCTGCCCCCTTCATCAGGAGGGGGCTCATGCGCGGAAAGCCGATCAGAATGCACCACATCAGGGAAGTGCTGCGGCAGAAGGCAGGCGGCGCCAGTAACCGGATGATCTCCGGCTGCCTGGGGGTCGCCCGTTCGACGGTCGCCGACGTGATCGAGCGGGCGGCGGAGGCGGGGCTGAGCTGGCCGGAAGCGGGCGCGTTGTCGGATGCGGCGCTGGCGGCGGCAATGTTCAAGCGGGGGACGGTCTCTCCGCATCTGGGTGCGCGGCGGCATGTCGAGCCGGACTGGACGGCGATCCATCTTGAGCTGAAGCGCCCACATGTGACCCTGGCGCTACTCTGGGAAGAGTACCGGAGGGCGAACGCCAAGGGTTATGGCTACTCGCGGTTCTGCGAGCTCTACCGCGGCTTTGAAGAGAAGCTCGCCCCGACGATGCGCCAGGTCCACGTGGCTGGCGAGAAGTTGTTCGTCGACTTCGCCGGCGGGACTGTGCCTGTGCTGGTCGACCGACTGACGGGCCAGATCCGCCAGGCACAGATCTTCGTGGCGACCCTGGGGGCGTCATCCTACACCTTCGCCGAGGCGACCTGGACGCAGACGACGGCCGACTGGGTAGGCGCCCAGGCCAGTGCGCTGGCCTTCTTCGGCGGCGCACCGCGTCTGATCGTGCCGGACAACCCGAAGGCTGTGATCGTCAAGGCGTGCTTCTATGAGCCGAGCGTGCAGCGGACCTATGCGGACTTCGCCGCGCACTACAACATGGGCGTTCTCAATGCCCGGCCGCGCCGTCCTCGAGATAAGGCCAAGGTCGAATCTGGCGTGCAGCTGGTGCAGCGCTGGATCCTGGCGGCGCTGCGGAACCGGCGGTTTACCTCGCTCACAGAGTTGAACGCGGCGATCAGGGTGCTGGTGACGCGGCTCAATGAGCGTCCCATG
>CAIVPW010000123.1 GCA_903907895.1 uncultured Alphaproteobacteria bacterium | reverse complement strand
CGTAACGACCACGGCCAACCGCGGCCGGCGCGTGCGCGTCGTCGCCCTCCTGCTCCTCGGCCTCGTCGTGCTGTGGTACCCGGTCGGCATGCTGCTGACCCATTCGATTCGCGACGATGTGGAGTTCGGCACTTCGGACCTGGTGGTCCCTCCCAACGGTAGCCGTGCCGTCGCTGCCGCTGCCGCGCTCATCCAGCGTGAGGTGGAGAACGGTCCGTGGGTAGCCAACGATCCGTTCTTCCTGCCGGGCAGCGCGCTCGACAACATGCCGGCGTTCCAGCAGGGCATCGTGCAGGCGCTCGCCCGCTTCACGTTCGAGCTCACGGACCAGATCGGCCGCGTCCGCGGCTCCTCGCGCACGGATGCGGATCTGCAAGAGGCCGCCGGCCTGCTGCAGTATTCCGGCACCAAGTGGATCTTCGATTTCTCGACGTCGCTGGCGCCGACCGCCACGTCCGAGGCGCAGTACGCACGCGCCCGCCGCGCGTTGCTCGACTACAACCAGCGCCTGTCGCAGGGCCAGGCGGTGTTTGAGCGCCGCGTCGACAACCTGATGGCGACGCTCGATCGCATCGCCCTCGACATCGGCTCGTCGTCGGCCACGCTCGACCAGGCCGTCGCCAATCCGTCCGGCTGGTTCGACACCCGCGCCGACGACATCTTCTATGGCGTGAAGGGGCAGATGTACGCCTACTACGTCATTCTGCGCGAGCTGCAGAAGGACTTCAGCGCCATCATCGCCGAACGCGAGATCCAGGCCGCCTACAGCCAGCTCCTCGACAGCATGGCCCATGCCGCCACGCTGAGCCCGGCGGTCGTGATCAATGGCCGCCCGGATGGGCAATTCGAGCCGAGCCACCTGGCGGCAGAAGGGTTCTTTGTCCTTCGCGCGCGCACCCAGTTGCGCGAGATCACCAGCATCCTGCAGAAGTAGCGGCAGCGCGTTCGCAGGCCGGAGGGATACCCTCCAACGGGTGCTTCGCCTGGTTCCCGCGTGGTTCTAGCGTGTCCCTGGTGTTTTGGCTGGGCGGCTGATTCGGGCAGGAGCTGATTGGTGCGCACACTGGCGAAAATTCTGGTCGCCCTCGTGCTGCTCGTCGTGGTGGCGATCGGCGGATTCTATCTCGTGCTGACCCGCATCGACCTCGCCCGCTTCCAGGGCCTGGTCAACGATCGCATCGAGGCCGCGACCGGCCGCATCCTGCACATCGATGGTCCCTTGCGCGTCGGCTTCGGTCTGCGTCCGACCCTGGTGGCAGAAAAACTCCGCTTCTCGAACCGCGAGGGCTCGCCCGAGGCACAGATGGCGGAGGCGGAGCGCATCGAGGCGCAGGTCGAGTTGCTGCCCCTTTTCCGCGGCGAAGTACGGCTGAACCGCCTGCTGGTGGACCGCCCGCGCATCGTCGTCGAGACCGATGCCGCCGGCCACGTGAACTGGCAGTTCACCAAACCGGCGAGCCAACCGGCGGAGCCCGGCGGCCCGCCCGCGCTGACGGCGCTCGCCCAAGTCGGTGAAGTTGTCGTCTCGAACGGCGAGATCGTCTATCGGCCGCACGGCGGACAAGCGCAGACGATCCTCATTCCCAGCGCGGTGTTGAAGGCCGGCGCCATCGATGCGCCGCTGCATGTGGATGGCCAGGTGCGGTGGCAGAACGAGCCGGTCCATTTCTCGATCGAAACGGCCACGGTTGGCACCCTGATGGCCGACTTAAGCGAAATCCCCGTCAAAGGCCGCGTCACGGGCCTCGGCGGCACGCTCGACGTCAACGGCCGCGTGCTGGGCAGCACGGTGGACGCGCAGATCACGCTGGCGGTCACCGACCTTAGGTTCCTGAAATCCCAGATCGGCCCGACCTTCGGCGGCGCCGGCCCGATCCAGTTCACCGGCCACGTGCGCGGCGGCGCGGCGAACGCGGCGCTCGAGAATGTCGTGGTGCGGGTCGGCAGCAGCGATGCCGCCGGCGGCTTCACGCTCGCGCAGACAGGCGGCCGCTATAGGGTCGCGGGCACGCTTCGCTCGCAGCGCCTCGACCTGCAGGACTTTGGCATGCGGCAGGCGCCGGCCGAGGCCACCGCCAACGAGGCGCGGCAAGAACGCGCCGAGGTGGCCGTGCAGCCAAAGACGCGCCTCATTCCTCACACCGCCATCAACCTTGCGCCCATGAAGACCGTGGACGCCGCTCTCGTTGCGCAGGTCGCCGTGCTGCGCGTGCCGATGTTCGAGTTCCACGACGTCGCGGCGAAGGCAACGCTCGCCAACGGCATCGCGGATTTGGTGATCGACAACGTCATGCTGGCCGGCGGCACCTTCCAGGCGACTGCCAGGGTCGATTCGTCCAAGCCGACGCCCGCCTACCAGCTGAAGCTGCAGGGCAAGGAGTTCCCGATCGCGTTCTTCCTGCCGCAGTCGTTTGCCGACGCCATCGAAGGCCTGCTCACCACCGACGTCGATCTCACCACCACCGGCGCCACACCGGCCGCCATGGCAGCCAACCTGGATGGCTACGCCGGCGCCGTTATGGGGGAAGGGCGTGCGCATATCCGCGGATTCGAAGCGCTCATCGGGGGCATCGGCACCGCACTCGGCACGCTCTTCACCGGGGCGGAGGAATGGAGCCCGGTGAATTGTTCGGCGCTGCGCTTTGGCATCAAGCAGGGCGTCGGCACCGGCGAGGTCCTGTTGTTCGACTCGCGCTACGCCACCGTGGGCGGCGAAGGCATCGTCGATTTTGGCGAGGAAAAGCTCGACCTCCTCATCACGCCGAAGCCGAAGGCCGCCGTTACGCTCAACATCTCCGCGCCGGTCCGCATCACCGGCACGTTCCTCGAGCCGTCGTTCCGGGTCGATCCCGCCGGCGTGCTGCGCAAGATCATCGGTGTCGCCGGCCTGTTCGTGTTCCCCCCGGCGGCCGTCGCCGGCCTTGTCGAACTGGGCGGAGATTCAAATCCGTGCATCGGCTTGGTCCGCGAAGGCAACCAGGCGACGCAAACGACGGTGCCTGCACCCGGCGTGCGCGGACAGCAGACGCCTGCGCCGCCGGTCGATGTGCCAGAACCGATCGGCCGTGCGCTCGACAATTTGGATCGCGGCATCCGCAACCTGTTTGGTGTGGACCGCTAAGGACTTACGGCGTTCCAAGCGGCCCGCGCCGCTCCAGTTATCCACATCGGGTGCTCGAGATTTATCGAGAATCCACAGTGTCTTGACGATCACTCAGGCGGAAATTCCCGCGGGCTCAGGCGATAACCGATAGACACCCGCTGCCTCGGTTCGTACAAGGCGAATAGCTGAGCTTCCGAAGAGATGGCGTCCCTTGGGCAAGGGACTCGACGGGGGCGAGGGAGGATCGGTATTGCGGTTTTTCGCAAGAGAAACCAGCGTGGGCGCGCCCTTGCGTGACGGCGGGCGCAACGACTCGAGCGGCCATCGCAGAATGCGAGGCGCGCAACGGCCGAGTTCTACCTTGGCCACCATCGTCGGCCTCTTTGTCGTTCTCGGACAAATCCTCAGCCAAAGCGCCGCCTTCGCTTCGCCCGGCGCAGACGAATCCGATTACCAGTACACGCCGGCCGTCGCATTCAGCCGGATTCCGCTGCCGGAGGTGACGGTCGGCATCGCCGACGTTGCCGAGCTGCGCGGCCACTTCACCGAGCACGGGTACATCCTCGACCAAGTGCGCTACGGCGCCGGTGAGGTGCCGCGGCTTCTGCTCGCCAACCTTCCGGTCGATTTGACCGACATCAAGACCATCGAGGTGCGGAAGGCGCTGTTCATCCAGGCCATCCTGCCGCTCATCCTGCGCGCCAACGAAGACATCGCCGCCGATCGTGAGCGCCTGCGCGACATGGCGCGCAACAACAATTGGAGCGACACCGATGCGGCCTGGCTGGGGCAGCTCGCACTGCGCTACGGCACCGAGCCGGGCGAGGTCGATGAGCTCCTGCGGCGCGTCGATGTCATCCCGCCGTCCCTGGCTCTCGCCCAGGCGGCCGAGGAATCCGGCTGGGGCACATCGCGCTTCGCAGTCGAAGGCAACGCGGTG
>CAIVPW010000122.1 GCA_903907895.1 uncultured Alphaproteobacteria bacterium | reverse complement strand
CGGCTCCTAGTGGAGCTTGCGGTCCAGTTCCTTGATCGAGTCTTCGACCAGCTGGTTGGCCTTTGCCTGGTCCAGGCTGCCCGTGATGATGCGTTCGGCGCTGCGCACGGCGATGTCGATCGCTAGATCGCGCACGTCCTTGATCGCCTTCTGCTCGGCGCGGCCGATACGGTCCATGGCCTGCTCGGTACGGCGGGCGACGGTCGCCTCGAGCGCGCGGGCCGCATCTTCGGCCATGCGGGCCGCGTCGGTGCGGGCCTGCGCCACGATCTCCTGGGCCTCGCGTTCGGCGTCGCGCAGCTTCTTCTGGTAGTTCACCAGCAGCTGCTCGGCCTCCGCGCGCAGGCGAGCGGCCTCGTCGAGCTTGCCCTTGATCTCCGCCGAGCGGTTATCCAGCCAGTTGGTGATGAACTTGTAGCCGCTGCGGCCCACCAGGACGATGAACAGCAGGAACGCCAGTGCCGCCCAGTTGTGGGGGACTGAGAAGAAACCGCCCATCAGCCGGCGTCCTTTCCGCTCATCTCGTTGTCCACTGCCTTGGCGGCCGCTTCCCGGGCAACCTTGGCGCCGGTCAGCTTTTCCGCTGCCGCCTGGGCAATGTCGGTTGCCATCGTGCCTAGTCCCTGCATGGCGCTCGCACGCGCCCGGGCGACGTCTTCATCAGCCTTGCGCAGCCGATCCATCAACTGCGCCTCAACCGCCGCCATGCGGGTCGCCTGTGCCGCCTGGGCGCTCGCCCGGGCCTCCGCCGACAAGCGCTGCGCCGTGGCGCGGCTTTCGGCAGAGACCTTTTCGAACGCCTTTTGTGCCGCTTCCGCCTGCTGGCCCAGAGCCTGCGCGCGGTTCAGGTCGCCCTGGATGCGGTCCTCGCGTGCCGTCAGCACCCGCTCGACGCCAGGAATGGCAAAGCGGGCCATCAGGAAATAGAAGACGGCAAACGTGATTACGAGCCACACGATCTGTGGCGCGTAATCGGCGAACTCCATTTGCGGCATGGCTTACTCCGGCTCGAGGTCGGGTGGCGTGTGCCGCTTAGCCGAACAGGATGAGGAACGCGAGCACCAGCGCGTAGATCGCGACGGCCTCGGTGAGCGCGAAGCCCAGCAGCACGTTGCCGAACATCTTCGGCGCCGCGGCCGGGTTGCGGATGCCTGCCGCAACGTACTGGGCAAAGATGTTGCCGATACCGATACCGGCGCCGCCGACGCCAATGGTGCAAAGGCCCGCGCCGATCAACTTGGCTGCATCGACTTCCATGGTGGTCTCCCTTTGGTCCTTCAGGTTGAGATGATGTTCAACGACGCCGGCTTAGTGCTTGTGCAGGTGGATGGCGTCGGAGAGGTAAAGACAGGTCAGCACCGCGAACACGTACGCCTGCAAGAAGGCGACGACGACCTCGAGGCCGTAGACCGCGGTGACGAAGAGGAACGGCGCGAAGCCGAAGATGCCCAGTGCAACGATGAAGCCGGCGAATACCTCGACCATCGTGTGGCCGGCCATCATGTTGGCGGCGAGACGGACCGAAAGGCTGATCGGGCGGGTGAGGTAGCCGATAATCTCGATCGGAATCAGCAGGGGCGCGAGGTAGATCGGCAGGCCCGGCGGCAGGAACAGGCTG
>CAIVPW010000121.1 GCA_903907895.1 uncultured Alphaproteobacteria bacterium | reverse complement strand
GGCGGCGAGCTTCGAATGCTCCCTCCAGCTGCGCTACTGGCTTGCCGGCGCCCCGCAGGCCTGGGGCTTCCTGTGGCAGGGCACGCTGCTGTTCACCGTGCTGTGCGCGGTGATCTTCTGGCGCTTCGGCCTCTATCGCGGAATCTGGTACTACGCGTCGCTGCGCGACCTCGGCGCCATTGTGCGCGCGGTGACGGCCGCGGTGCTGCTCCTGGTGCCCGTGCTGTTCGTCTTTTCGCGGCTCGAGGATTACCCGCGTTCGGCCCTGCCGCTGCTCTGGCTGGTGCTGATCGTCCTGCTGACGGGGCCGCGCTTCGCGTACCGCACGTTCAAGGATGGCAACCTGCGCGCCGCGTTTCAGGACGATCCGCTCGGCCGCGTGCCGGTGCTGCTGGTCGGAGCCGGCGACATGGCGGATGCGTTCATCCGCGAGATGAGCCGCTCCCGCAACGCGCCGTATGCCGTCGTCGGCATCATCGACGACAAGCCGGGCCGCGTCGGCCGCGACATCCGGGGCGTGCGCGTGCTCGGCCAGATCGACGACATGGCGGGCGTGGTCGAGAAACTGGCGCGCAAGGACGTGCGCCCGCATCGCCTCGTGCTGGCGGGCGAATACGACGGCCCGGCCGTGCGCCGCTTTGTCGACATGGCCGAAAAGCTCGGCATGAGCGTCGGCCGCGTGCCGCGTCTTGCCGATCTGCGCGCCGGCCAGACCGAAGTGAAGACGGTGGACGTCGAAGACCTCTTGGGCCGCGCCCAGAAGGTTCTCGACCGTGCTGCCATGCAGGCATTGATCGCCGGCCGTCGCGTGCTGGTGACGGGCGCCGGCGGCACCATCGGTTCAGAACTGGTGCGCCAGGTGGCGGCGTTCGGACCGGCGTCCATCGCGCTGTTCGAGAACGGCGAGTACAACCTGTACGTCATCGACCGCGACCTGTCCGAACGGTTCCCGCAGGTGCCGCGCACCGCCATTCTGGGTGACGTGCGCGACCCAAAACGCCTGGCGGTGGTATTCGGACGCGAGCGCCCGGAGCTCGTGTTTCACGCCGCCGCGTTCAAGCACGTGCCGCTCTCGGAAGCGAACCCCGACGAGACGGTGCTCACCAACACCATCGGCACGCGCAACGTTGCCGAGGCCTGCCGCACCGCCGGCACCGCCACCATGGTCCTGATCTCCACCGACAAGGCCGTGAACGCCTCGAGCCTCATGGGCGCCAGCAAGCGCGCGGCCGAGATCGTGTGCCAATCCATGGCCAAGCTCGGCGGTCCCACACGCTTCGTCACGGTGCGCTTTGGCAATGTGCTGGGCTCGACCGGCTCGGTCATCCCGCTGTTCGAGCACCAGCTTTCTAGCGGCCTGCCGCTCACGGTCACGCATCCCGACGTCACGCGCTACTTCATGACGGTGCGCGAGGCGGTCGAACTCGTGCTGCTTGCATCGGCAATCCCCCTCGAGGAGGCGGGCCGCGATGCCATCTTCATTCTCGACATGGGCGACCCGGTCCGCATCCAGGACCTGGCGCGCCAGATGATCCGCCTTTCTGGCCGTCCGGGCGGCACCGACAGCGAGATCGTGTTCACCGGCCTGCGCCCGGGCGAGAAGCTGGTCGAAGAGCTTGCCCACGCTGCCGAAGATTTGCGTCCGTCGCGCTACGACGGCATCCGCATCGCCAACGCGCCGTCCCTGAACTACGAGTTGCTGCGCCCACGCCTGGAGCGTCTCGAACGCGCGGGCTGGGAGCGGCGCACGTCCGAAACGGTGGCTGCGCTCGGTGAGCTGGTCCCCGACTACCAAGGCGCCGTTGCAGCCGGCTCCGTGCGCCGGACGGCAGGTTAGACAACTCAACAGGAGGTCCCGATGCTTCGCGGCTTTTTCATCGGCTCCATGGCTTTCGTTGCCGCAGCGCTCTATGCAAGCCCGGCTGCGTTCGCGGGCGGCGGCGCAGCGGGCGACGACACCCACATGACCGTGATCGGCGGCCACCTGTTCGGTGCCGGCAACACGGTGCGCGCGACCGCGGGCGCTGCCGACGATGCGTTCCTCGCCGGCGACCGCGTGTTCGCCGGTGGCGCCTTCCAGCAGGATCTGTTCGCTGCGGGACGCACGGTGACCATCGCCGGCGACGTCCAGCGCAACGTGTTCGCCGGTGGCGGCACGGTGGAGATCGAACGGACGGTGGCGGATGATGCGTTCGTGGCGGGCGGCGCGGTGATCCTGCGCGAAAGTGCGCGCATTGCCGGCAATGCCTTCGTGGCCGGCCGCACCGTCGAGATACACGGCGCCATCGATGGCGACCTGCGCGT
>CAIVPW010000120.1 GCA_903907895.1 uncultured Alphaproteobacteria bacterium | reverse complement strand
CTCTTCGATCCCCGCCGCTTTGGCTTCCTCGACGGCATAGTCGATCAGAGGCCGATCGACCACAGACAACATTTCCTTCGGCTGCGCTTTGGTCGCAGGGAGGAACCGCGTGCCTAGCCCTGCTACGGGAAAGACCGCTTTGCGTACGCGTTTCGCCACGGCGCAGTTCATGACATGGCCGCCCGGAGCATACAAGCGCCGGGGCCATCCGGTTGTTACTCCCGCAAAAGCAGGTCTTTTGCTTGGTTGACTTGGGTGGCGAGATGGTTCGAGCCGCCTTGGTCGGGGTGCAGCTTCTTCATCAGGCGATGGTGCGCGGCCTTGACCTCATCGTGCGTGGCGCTCGCTTCTAGCCCAAGAACGGCGAGTGCCTCTTCCCTGGTCATGCCGGAGCTGCCGCGGGATCGCGGCACTTCGCCGGCTTCGCGCCAGTCTGGTTCGCGGCGGTCGAGGTACGCCTCGACCAGCGCCACCGCCTCTTCGTCCTCGTGGCGGCAGTCATCGAGCAGGTCCACAACCTGGGAAACCGACAGATCACCCAGGCGCTTGCCGCGGAAGCGCCCGCTGAGCACCTCGCCATCCACCGTGCCGCTGGCGTGGTTAAGTTCCATGCGCAACGTGCGCGTCTCGACGCGCGTGGAGTCGGATGCCTGGCTGGTGCGCGATGCTTCGCCCGCGGCACCGGACCCCATCGGTCCGAAGCCGGCGAACGGGTTGCCCATCTGGCGCCGGATCCATTGCTGCAGCGCCGGCATCAACAGAAAGCCGAGCCGGCCCGAGCGCAGCACGAGCAGGGACGCGGCCGCGACCGCCGCAAAGCGGAGGCCCTGCGCGAGAAACCGTGGATCGACTTGGCTCAGGCGACTGCCGGCCGCCAGCATCAACGCCAGCGCGAGCACGCCGAGGAGCAGCCAGATCATGCCCTACTCCAGCTGCTTGGCCAGCAGCAGGACGTCGCCTTTCCGTTGAGCGCTGTAGTTGGCGAGCGCCTTCCGCCCGCCAGCAGCGTACACCGCAACCGCGGCCAGGAGATCACGCAGCTGCGAAGCGCTGGAGGCGTCGAAGCGGCACCAGGCGCCCCCGCTGAGCCGGGACACTTGGCGCAACACGTGCTCGGCGTGCGCGTCGTGACCCTCCTGGAATGCAAACACCGGCACGCCGCGCAGCCCGAGCTCACCAGCCAGGGCACCGAGGGCGTCCGATTCTTCCTCGACACAGTCGCCGACGAATACGAGGGCGCCGACGCGCGCCGCCTTGGCCTCGTCCGACGCATGGCGCAACACGCGCGCGATCTGCGTCTTACCGGCAAGGCACCGCACCGCCGTCATCTGTCCAATGAGGGCA
Source organism: uncultured Alphaproteobacteria bacterium (assembly GCA_903907895.1). Taxonomy (GTDB): domain Bacteria; phylum Pseudomonadota; class Alphaproteobacteria; order UBA2966; family CAIVPW01; genus CAIVPW01. Next base: position 4,742 of record CAIVPW010000120.1, on the reverse strand, counting down.
TTGGAGTCGGGGAGCCAGCCGCTGGCGCGAAACTCGTCGAAGCCCCGGTAGTACAGCATCTGCACGTCGAGACCACCGAGTGCCTCCGTCTCGCGGAACATCTCCCCTTGGATTTGGCAGGCGCGGTCCCACGTCGCCTCGCGGCTCGCGGTGGCGTCGAGCGCGAACAGCAGGCGGCCGCGCTGCCCGGCCGCTCGCACGGCCGGCATTTTGGCAAGCTTGCCGAGGAACGCATCCACGTCGGCACGGGGCGCCTGCACGGGGGCGGGCGGCTTCTGGGTGCGATCGGCCACGGGGGCTTTCCTCCTTGCCTGGATGTGGGGACGGTCAAGGCCCGCCGTCAACCCGCAAGCGGTGTGTTAGTCCGCCCCACTGCGACGCGGCGACTCTTGACCATGCCCCCCTACACACCGACACTCCCGTCGCCGCAGTCGGTCTGCGCGCGGGGGCACGCCTCAAAGGGGCGTGGCAGGGTTACCGGTTGGTTCAAGAAGTCGACTGCATCGTAATCGGTGCGGGGGTCGTAGGCATCGCCGTCGCCCGGGCCCTGGCGCAGGCCAAACGCGAAGTCGTCGTTCTGGAGGCGGCGGATGCCATCGGCACCGGCGTTTCCGCCCGCAACAGCGAAGTCATCCACGCGGGCCTCTACTATCCCAAGAACTCGCAAAAGGCGCTGCTGTGCGTGCGCGGCCGCCGGCTGCTGTACCAGTTCTGCCAGGAGGCCGGCGTTCCGCACAAGGAAACGGGCAAGCTCATCGTCGCCACGGCGCAGGAGGAGCTGCCGGTCCTGCACGACCTGCACGCACGCGGCATTTCCAACGGCGTCAGCAAGATCGAATTCCTCAACAGCCTCGAGGCGCGCAGTTTGGAGCCGGCGCTGAAGTGCATCGCCGCGCTGTACGTGCCCGTCACCGGCATCGTGGATGCCAAGTCGCTGATGACCGCGATGGTGGCGCAGGCCGAAGCCGCCGGCGCCACGTTCATGCTGCACACGCCGGTCCGCTCGGGCCGCGCGATGGGACTGCATTTTGAGCTCGAGTGCGGCGTCGGCAAGGACGCGACCAAGATCCGCTCACGCGTGCTGGTGAACGCGGCCGGCCTGAACGCGCAATCGGTCGCTGCGCGCATCACGCGCATGCAAGCGGCGCTGATCCCGCCGCTTCACATGAACAAGGGCGTGTACTTCTCGGTCAGCGGCAAGTCGCCGTTCCAGCGCCTGGTCTATCCGGTGCCGCGCCCCGACGGGCTGGGCATCCACTTCACGGTGGACATGGCGGGCCGGGGACGGTTCGGCCCCGACGATGAATGGGTGGACAGCGCCGACTTCAGCGTCGATCCCGCGCGCGCGCAATCGTTCTACGACGCGATCCGCCGCTACTACCCGGACCTCGCGCAGGGCGCGCTGCAACCTGCCTTCGCCGGCATCCGGCCCAAGATCCAGGCGCCGGGGATGCCGCCCGCGGATTTCGTACTCCAAGGCCACGCGCAGCATGGTATTCGTGGATTGGTCAACCTGTTCGGCATCGAGTCGCCCGGCCTGACGGCTGCACTCGCCATTGCCAGCGAAGTCGCCACTCTGGTGAAACAATGATGCGCGCCCTGCTCCGAGTTGCCGTCCTCTCCGTCTCCACCATCCTCGCCCAGGCCGCACCGGCCGTAGCCGCCGATTACGAAGCGCTGCTCGGCGGCCCCAACGCAATCCGCTGGCGGTCGGACGCGGCGTGGAAGCTCAACCTGGGCGTTGGCCTGGGGCTCGCGCCGAAGTTCGACTATTCGCGCGACAACGAGCTCGTGTTCCTGCCGATGGTCGACATGGAGTGGCGCAACTTCGTGTTCGCCAGCACCCAGCGCGGCATCGGCGTGAAGTTCATCAACACCGGCCGCACCGAAGCCGGTCCGCGCCTCACCTACGATTTCGGGCGCAGCCCGACCGACGATGATTTCCTCGACGGCACCGACGAAATTGCCAGCACGCCCCAGGTCGGCGCGTACTGGATGAGCTACCTCGGCGCATGGCGCCTGTCGGCCGACTTCAAGTACGCGACGTCGAGCTACAAGGGCGTCGAAGGTACGTTCGGCCTCGCCTACGGCGGTGCGCTGACCGACAGCACCAATGTGATTGCCGGCTTGGACGCACACTTCGGCGACAAGAAGTACAACGAAGCGTACTTCGGCGACGGGAATTTCGGCTTCAACGACGTGACGCCCTTCCTGCAGCTGATCCACAACATGAACCGCGGCATGTACATCACGCTCGATGGACGCGTTTCGGTGGTGCTGGGCCCGGCCAAGAGTCCGGACTTCACGTCCTCGCGCAGCTATTCGGCCAGCACCATAATCGGCAAGCGCTTCTGACCTGCGCGCCCCGCGCGGGCGCAAGGATCAAAGCAGCAGCAGCGTCACCAGGCTTAGAAAGACAAAGAAGCCGACGACATCCGTCACCGTGGTGACGAAGACGCTGCTGGCAACGGCGGGGTCGATGCCGGCGCGATCGAGGCCAAGCGGGATGAGGATTCCCGCGAGAGCCGCGGCCAGCAGATTGATCATCATCGCCAAGCCGAATACGAGGCCAAGCGCGGGCGAACCGAACCACACGCCGCCCACGAGCCCGACGATCAGCGCGAACAGCACGCCGTTGGCCCCACCGACGAGCAGCTCGTTGATTACAATGCGCGCGGCGTTGGATGTGGTCAGCGTGTGTGTGGCAAGGGCGCGCACGGCAACGGCCACCGTCTGGTTGGCGGCGTTGCCGCCCATCGAGGCGACGATCGGCATCAGCACGGCAGCCGCCACCATCTGCTCGATGGTGCCCTCGAAGAAGCCGATCACGGCTGCAGCGAGGAACGCCGTCAGCACATTGACGAACAGCCACGGAAAGCGGGCGCGCGTCGTCTCGGTGACGGAGCGGGTCAGTCCCGCTTCGCCGACGCCGCTCAGCAGCAGCAAGTCCTCTTCGACTTCTTCGCGCACGACGTCAACGACGTCGTCGAACATGATCACGCCGATCAGACGCCCGTCGGCGTCGACCACGCCGGCCGACGGCAAGTCGTACTGCTGGAACTCGAACGCCACCTCTTCGCGGTCCATGCCGGCCGGCAGGAACGTGGGGTCGGCGTCCATGATGTCGCGCACGACGACATCGCGCTTGGCCTTGAGGAACCGGTTGAGCGACACGGTTCCGACCGGGCGTTGTGCGGGGTCGGTGACGAAGAGTTCGTAGAACTCGTCGGGCAGGCCCGGCGAGTTGCGCAGGTAGTCGATCACCTGCCCCACCGTCCAGAAGTCCGGCACGGCGATGAATGCCTGCTGCATAAGGCGGCCGGCGGACTCTTCCGGATACGCCAGGCTTTGCTCGATCTGCGCGCGCTCGAGCGTCGGGACGGCATCGAGGACGTCGCGGCGCTCCTCCTCGTCGAGGGCGGCAAGGACGTGGACGGCGTCATCGGTTTCGAGCTCGGTGACGGCGTTCGCCACCATCGCGGGACCGAGCTGCTCGAGGACTTCCTCTTGGACCAGGCCCTCGAGGTTGGCCAGCACCTCGGCATCGAGGCGGCCGCGCAGGGCTTCGACGAGGGCCGCACGCTGGGCGGCATCGACCTGGTGGAGGAGCTGGGCCTGGTCCGCCGCGTGGAGTTCTTGGACGAGGGCGACGGCGCGCTCGATGGCGCCTTCGGCCAGCGCCTCGGCGACGGCGCGGACCTGATCGTCCGTAACGCCGCCGTGCTCCTCGGCAGGCAGCGGCGAGTCGTTATCGACGGGCGTGGCCGGCTCGGTCATCGCCGACCCCATTGCATGGCCGGAAGGAAGAACCCCGGCTCCGCGGAGACAAGCTCCGCGGACCGGGTTCAGGCACGCTTAGTTTCGCTTGGTGCGGTTGAGAGGACTCGAACCTCCACGAGCTTTCGCCCACAGCGACCTCAACGCTGCGCGTCTACCAGTTCCGCCACAACCGCAAGCGGCCCACCGGATAGCAAATCCAACGGGCCGGTTCAAGGAATGGCTCCCGCCCGGCGACGATTTGCCGAGGCGCAGGAGGAAACTATGGGGTGAGTGGGCTCAGGTTTCGCTGATGGCGACCGTCTCGGTGATCGAGATGGCGATCTTTTCCCCGACCACCACCACCTGCCCGCGGGCAATGAGGCGGTTGTTGGCGTAGATCGTCGCATCGTCGTCCACCGAGGCGCCAAGCTCGATAACCGCGCCGCGGCCCATCTTGAGGAGCTGATGGATCGGCATACTGGCGCGGCCCAGAACGACAGAAAGCTCCACCGTCACTTCGTTGAAGGCCGGAGCCGTCTCGCGGATGCGCCGGTTGCCGACGCGCCGCGCGGTGGGCATTTCGGGGGTGTCGTCGGACGGGGTCGAGAGCGCGTCTTCGAGGGACATGGGGCCAGCCTTTGTTCGCCAAGGTAGGATGCGGCCGTGACCCTTATCAATCGGTTAACCCCGGCCGGCCCGGCCGCTGCCGTCGAATGGCGGACCACCGTGGCGCCGGTCCCCTACCCGGCCGCAATGGCCGAGATGGAGGCGCGCGTGGGTGCCATTATCGCCGCACAGGCGCCGGAACTGGTGTGGCTCCTCGAGCACCCCGCCCTTTACACGGCGGGCACCAGCGCCGACCCCCTGGAACTGGTCGAGCCCGGGCGCCTGCCGGTATTCGAGACCGGGCGCGGCGGGCGCTACACGTATCATGGGCCCGGCCAACGCATTGCCTACGCCATGCTCGACCTGCGCACCCGGCG
>CAIVPW010000119.1 GCA_903907895.1 uncultured Alphaproteobacteria bacterium | reverse complement strand
GCCCACGCCCCGAAGCTGCGCACGACGTCGGCGTTGGAGATGGTGTCGGCGATGCGGCCGGTAACGCGGCTACGGGCGCGCGCCATGCGGCCGACACGCAGCACGACCTGATGCGCCATCGGCACCGTAAGCGCGACGAAGCCGGCACCGAACACCAGGAACGCGACGGCGTATTCCCATGCAACGGTGCCGAGCGTGGCGGCGCCGACCAGCATGAAGGTGCCGATGCGGAAGAACGGCAGCGTCGACTCGAACAGCCCGGGCGTCGATTGGCCGGCGCGGCGGATGCGCTGGTTGATAGCGCCGGCGAAGTTGTCGTTGAAGAAGCGTGCCGACTGGCCGAGCGTATGGGCGAACAAAGTGCGGTCGACGATCACCCGCATCTTGGGCATCGTGAACGCGTTGGCGAACGTGTACATGCGCGTCAACAGCGGGCCGCACAACCAGGCCACCACGAGCAAGGTGAACCACGGCGCGATGCGATCCCACTGAGCGTGGTTGACCACGTCGATGAGGTTGCCGACGGCGTAGGGGGCCATCGACTGCAGGCCATGGCCGAAGACGGTCAGCGCCAGCATGCTGGCAGCGCGCCACGGCACATGGCGGGTAACCCACCACATGAAGGCGAACGGGGTCGTCGGAAAGGCGGGGGCGCCGGGGACGGCCACGCGCACGTTTGCGGCCGTGGAGAGGGGCGCCTTGGTCACAACGTCCATCGTTTCCTGACTGTGGCTCCCCATGCTTGGCCAAGCCCCGCACGAGGACGTTTGCCTGGCCTCACCCTGCGCCTGTCGAAGGGGGAGGACGGATCATTGGCGGAGAGCGGCCGATAGCGCCCGAAAATAGGTGCCCAAGCCGCTTCGCCCAGGCAGTTTGGCGCACTTTTCCTAGGCTCCCGCGGTTCAAAAAGCGTTGACAGGGTGGGTTTGGGCGGTATTCTCCGCGCGCTCTAAACAATTCGTGCTTTTTAGCCCAACCAACAGGGGCGGTTTTCCATGTTCGCGGTCGTTCGTACCGGCGGCAAGCAGTACAAGGTGTCGCCCGGCGACTTGATCGTTGCCGAGCGCTTGGCCGGTGACGCCGGCTCCACCATTGAACTTGCCGACATTCTGATGGTCTCCGACGGCGCCAAGATCAGCGTAGGCGCGCCCACCGTGGCAGGCGCCAAGATCGCGGCGGAAGTCGTGAAGCAGGGCCGCGGCGAGAAGATCGTCGTGCTCAAGTTCAAGCGCCGCCAGCGCTATCGCCGCACGATGGGCCATCGCCAGGAGCTGACCATCCTGCGCGTGACCGAGATTTCGGCCCCGGGCATGACCACGGCGAAGGCGGAAGCGAAGCCGAAGCACACGCCGAAGGTTGCGGCCCCGGAAGCAGACGCGACCGAAGGCGACGCAAAGCCGGCCAAGAAGGCCAAGGGCAAGACCGCGGGCGCCGCCAAGGGCAAGACGACGGCTAAGGCAGCGGCGAAGGCTCCGGCCAAGAAAGCCGCCAAGGCCAAGAAGGAATAGCGACCGATGGCACATAAGAAAGCGGGCGGCTCGACGCGCAACGGCCGCGACTCCGCGGGCAAGCATCTCGGTGTGAAGAAGTTCGGCGGCGAGAGCGTCGTGCCGGGCAACATCCTGGTTCGCCAGCGCGGGACCGAATACCACCCGGGCAACAACGTCGGCATCGGCCGCGACCACACCCTGTTCGCGCTGCGCGAAGGCGCCGTGAAGTACAAGGAACAGGGCGGCCGCCGCTTCGTTTCGATCGACCCGGCCAAGAACTAAGTTTTCCGAGACATCGGGACGAGACGCAAAGGCCGCGGGCAACCCCGCGGCCTTTTCGTTTGGAGCGGGGCACGCACCCTTGACGTCACGGCCGCCGCTTGAAGGGCACGCGGGCCGGCACCGGTTCGGCGCGATCCCGTGAATCGTATTTCGTTTCCACGGTGCCGTCCGGGTTACGCACTGTCAGCGTGAGAACCGGGACGAATTCGTCGTGCGGTTCGGCAAGACGCTCAAGATCCCGCACGCGTGTCCCCTGGCGCTTCATTGCCCGCCCTCCTCCACCACCATGCCTTCGAGCCGCACCCTTCGGACGTCCCGGATTGCCGGTGGCGAAGCGTCCGCGATCGTCGCGAATCTCCTTCGTATTCACCGCAAATACGGGCGAAGAACGGTCCGTTCCATCGAGATCGGGCACGTAAGGCGCCCCATCGGGACCCTCGAAGGCCCGCTGTATGGCGCGCTGTATGGCGCGATTTGGCAGCGGCTTGAGATGGCATCTGCGTTGGCTCCTGGCATCTCCAACCCGTTTGGATTTGTCTGGGGAGCAATGTATACATTATGTATCACTTTGTCAACACATTTCGTGTGTAGCGGCGAATTCGTTTCGTCGATATGTCTAGACTTATAGACATGTCTTCGGCACGCGCCCTGGGTCTTGCGCGCCGATCCAAGCTCCTGACCGACGAGGTTTGCTGCTGATGCGTTCGTTCCACGTCCTGTTCCTCTGCACCGGCAATTCGGCGCGCTCCATTCTGGCGGAGGCGATCCTCAAAAAGAGCGGTGCCGGCCGCTTCCACGCCCACTCAGCCGGCAGCATGCCGAAGGGACAGGTGCATCCGCAGGCGCTGGCGCTGTTGCGCGGGCTCGGCCACGACGTGAGCGACTTCCGCTCCAAAAGCTGGAACGAGTTCGCGACACCCGGCGCCCCCCAGATGGATTTCGTGTTCACCGTTTGCGACAACGCGGCGAACGAGGTCTGCCCGGTGTGGCCGGGCCAGCCGATGACGGCCCACTGGGGCGTACCGGACCCCGCAGCCGCGACCGGCACGGCCGCGGAGATCGGCGCAGCGTTCGCCGAGGCGTACCGGATGCTGAACAACCGTATCTCCCTGTTCACCAGCCTGCCGTTTGACAAGCTCGACCGCATGTCGCTGCAGAAGCGCCTGCACGACATCGGCACGGCATGAACGCGCGCGTCCTTGCCGCCGAGTTTCTCGGTACGGCGCTGCTGGTCGCCACCGTGGTGGGGTCCGGCGTGATGGCGGCGCGGCTCGCGGACGGCAACGTGGCGCTCGCCTTGCTGGGCAACACGCTGGCCACAGCGGCCATGCTGTTCGTCCTCATCACGGTATTGGCGCCGGTTTCCGGAGCACACCTCAACCCGGCCGTGACGTTGGTCGCGCTGCTGCACGGACGAATGACGCCGGCGACGGCCGCGGCGATGGCAACGGTGCAGATTGCCGGCGCGTGGGGGGGCACCTTGCTTGCACACGCCATGTTCACCCTGCCGCTGCTGCAGATGGGCACGACGGCACGCAGCGGCGCAGGCATTTGGTTATCGGAGGCGGTGGCGACCTTTTTCCTGCTGCTGACGATTCTCGGCACGGCGCGGCGAGCGGACATTGTCACCGCCGCTGCCGTCGCACTGGCCATCGGCGCCGGATATTGGTTTACGGCATCGACGTCGTTCGCCAATCCGGCGGTCACGGTCGCCCGGTCGTTGTCCGACACGTTCGCCGGCATCGCGCCGGGGGATGTGCCGGCATTCGTGGCCGCACAGGCGGCGGGTGCGCTTGGCGCGCTCGGAGCGTGGAGATGGTTCGACCGCGGGCCAGGGCCTACGAAGCCCAGCGCTGGCCGTGACGCGATGATCTAGGGCGAACGGCTCCGATCGGGTTGTTAGCTCGTCACAAGCGGCTGCCGTTTCGCCGACCCAATGGCTGCCATAGGAACAACCGATGACCCGGCAGGGCTAGCCTCAATCACAACCGGTATTGAACCTGTGGTTGTAGAGAGGCCCGGTTATGCGCGTCGCGCCCTCGCATTCGAGCCGCGAGGAATTCCACCACAACAACTCCGACTGCGAAGACGGCGGGGAGCTGCTGCTCCAGTCCCTGGAGGGG
>CAIVPW010000118.1 GCA_903907895.1 uncultured Alphaproteobacteria bacterium | reverse complement strand
ATCGACGGCCTGACGCGGGTTGCCAAGGCAGCGGGTGTGCCGCTGTTCTTCGACTCGGTGGATGGCGTCGGCACCACCTACAAGGGCAAGAAGCTCGGCGGCTTCGGCCGGGCCGAGGTGTTCAGCCTGCACGCCACCAAGCTTTTGAACGGCTTCGAGGGCGGCTACATCACCACCAACGACGCGGCGCTGGCTGCCGTGCTGCGCTGGCAGCGGGAGCAGGCACCGGCGGCGATGCGCCCCGACGGCGCCGAGCACGTGCCGGGAATGAACGGCACCCTCAATGAAATCCACGCGGCGCTCGCGCTGCTGAGCCTCGACAACGTGGGCCAGATCGTCGCGCGCAACCAGGCGCGGCACGACGCGTACATGGCCATCACGCGTGCGATCGGCACGCTGCGCCTGGTGCCGGGCCGCGCCTCGGCGACCGAGCAGGGCAACTGGCGCTGGGCGGTATGTGAAATCCTGGAGGGCTGGCCGCTCACGCGCGAACACACGGTCGCGCTGCTGCGCGCCGAGGGCGCCGAGATCGCGCCGTACTACGGTTTGCCGCTGCACCGCTCGGCGCATTGTCCGCCGGGCTACGACGTGCAGTCCTTGCCGGTCACGGAACGCCTGGCGAAGCGCTTCTTCCATTTGCCGGTGGGCGAGCTGGTATCACTCGCGGATATCGAGCGCATCGGCGAGCTGCTGCGGTTTGTGGCCGCGCACGGCCCGGCAATTGCCGCCAGGATGGCCTCGCCATGAACGCGGTGCAGCCCGGCATGGCGCGGCTGCCGGAATGGCAACGCATCGAGGCGGCGTTCCGCGGCGTGTTCGAACGGCGCTATTTCGCCAACAACGGGCCGCTGGTGCGGGCACTGGATGACGCCTTGCCGGTTGCCATGGGCGTCGCGCACGCCGTCTGTGTCACCAATGGCACCGTCGCGCTGATCTTGCTGGCCGCATCGCTCACGTCGGCGCTGGAGAAGCGCGGCGAGGTGATCGTGCCGGCGTTCGCGCCGCCATCCACACTGCACGCCGTGCAGTGGGCGGGCCTGACGCCGGTGCTCGCCGACGTCGATGCGGAGACGCATGGCCTCACCGCCAACACCGTGTCCGCCCGCATCACGCCCGACACCGTCGCAATCTGCGCCGTGCATCGGTGGGGCATCCCGTGTGACGTCGATGGTCTGACGGCGCTGGCGGCGCAACGCGATATCCCGCTGCTGTTCGATGGCCGCGAGGCGGCCGGTGCGCAATGGCGTGGACGGGACATCGGCGCCTACGGCGCGGGGACAGCATTTTCCTTGCACGCTGCGAGCGTGCTGGGCGCGGGGGAGGGCGGCTTCGTCGCTACCAACGACGCCGTCGTCGCCGATCGCCTGCGCACGATGCGCAACTTCCGGCCGTCGGAGACGTTTGCGCCCGTCAGCCTGCGCACCAACGGCAAGATGAGCGAGGCGCAGGCCGCCATGGGCTTGCTGGCGGTCGAAGACATGCCGCGCACCCTCGCGGCCAATGCCGAGCGCGCCGGCGTGTATGCCGACGGATTGCGTGGGGTCGGGGTGCTGCAGGCGCCGCAGGGGGCGTTCGCCAACGGGCATTCGGTCGTGATCACGGTCGAGCCGGCCAAGCGGGACCGCATCGTTGCCGCGCTGGCGGCGGCGGGCATCACAGCGTACCTGCCCGAACCGTTGCTCGGTTCTGAGCGCTTTGCGGTCGCCGACCGGCTGAACCGCACCGTGCTGCAACTGCCGTCCGGTCCGGGCCTTAGCCTCGCCGACGTCGGCCGCGTCTGCACCGCCGTGCGCCGAGGCGCAGCATGAAGCTTGGCATCATGCAGCCGTATTTCTTCCCGTATCTCGGCTACTTCGACCTCATCAACCGCACCGACCAGTGGGTGGTCTTCGACGTCGTGCAGTACACGCCGAAGACGTGGATGAACCGCAACCGCATTTTGCATCCGACCGAGGGCTGGCAGTACGTCAGCGTTCCGGTCGAGCACACGCTGGGCCAGCGCGTGGACGAAGTTCGT
>CAIVPW010000117.1 GCA_903907895.1 uncultured Alphaproteobacteria bacterium | reverse complement strand
GCAGACGTGGGCGTCGTAGCCCGTGCGGTAGGTGCCTTCGACGATCTTCAGGCCGGGCTTCTTGAACTCGGCGAGTGCGTCGCCGTCGTTACGAGCAACGGCGCCCGGGCCCTTCACTGCTTCGCGCATGGAGGCAGTGTGGGAGGCGGTGTTGATCGCGACGTCCGGACCCATGTCCCACTCAACCGGCATCAGGTTGAGGGCGGTCAGGGCGCGGTAGAAGGTGTCGGCCACAACGGCAACGCCTTCTTGAACGCGCGTGGCGTACGGGTGCTCCATGTTCGACTTCAGAGCGTAAGCGCCGACCACACCGGGACGGCCCTTGATCGCGTCGAAGTTGAAGCTCTTCAGCTTGCCGCCGAACGTCGGAACCTGCTTCACGGCCGCGTAGACCATGTTGGGCAGTCGGACGTCCATGCCGAACGCGGCAGAGCCGTTGACCTTCAGCGGAGTGTCGAGACGCGCCAGGGGCTGGCCGATCAGGGTGAACTGACCGGGCTGCTTGATGGCCGGCTCTTGCGGGAGCTGGATCGCAGCGGCCTTGGTGGCGAACTCGGCATAGGTGCCGCGACGAGTGCCGGCGGTCAGGACCGAGTCCTTCGCCGTCACGGCGTCACGCTGCACGCCCCACGCCTCAGCAGCGGCCTGCTTCAGACGCTCGCGCGCGGAGGCGCCAGCCTGCTGCAGATAAACGCGGCTGTTACGAACGGCACCCGAGCCGCCCGTGGACATGCGCTGATACAGGTTGTTGTTGCGGACGTGGCGGTTGGAGTCGGCGTACTCGGCCTTCACCATCTTCCAGTCCACATGCAGCTCTTCGGCGACCAGCATGGGCATGGCGGTGAAAACGCCCTGGCCCATTTCGGACTGGCCGACGCGGATGGTCGTGGTGCCATCCGGATCGATTACGAGCCAAGCGTTGACTTCTTGGCCTTCCTTGTCGGTCGGGCGCTCCCACGGGTTCGGGGCAACCGCCGCTGCGTTGGCCGGGATATGGAAGCCCAGCATCATGCCGCCGCCGGCGGCCGCAGTGGTGACGAGGAATTTACGGCGAGTGATTTCCATATGCGTCATGACTAATCCTCCCCCGCCTTAGCGTGCGCCACCGAGCGCAGCGGCCCGGTGAATTGCAGCGCGGATGTTCTGATAGGTGCCGCAGCGGCACAGATTCAGTTCCATCTCGGCGTCGATGTCGGCGTCGGTGGGACGCGGGCGCTTTGCGAGCAGCGCCGCGGCGGCCATGATCTGGCCCGACTGGCACCAGCCGCACTGCGGCACTTCGAGCTCGACCCAGGCGACCTGGATCGGATGCTTGGAGTCAGCGGACAGACCCTCGATCGTGATGACCTTCTTGCCGACCGCGTTCGCAGCCTGCGTGTTGCAGGTGCGGGTGGGCTGGCCGTCCATGTGGACGGTGCAAGCGCCGCAGCGAGCGATGCCGCAGCCATACTTCGTGCCAGTGAGTCCCATGTTGTCGCGCAGGACCCACAGCAACGGCGTCTCGGGCTCCACGTCGACCGTGTAGTCCTTGCCGTTGACGTTCAGCGTCAATGCCATGTGCGTTACCTCCCTCAAGGTACATGCGGGGCGTGTCCGTTCGGGACATGGCCCGGCGAAATTGCTTCGCCGGAAAACTCCCACCTGCGCCGATTGGGCGCACGCTCCGCCGTGAGCATTCGTATAAAGCCGGCCCCTTGCTAAAACAACCGAAAACGGCCGATTTCCGCGGCGAAACAACATTGCAGGCGGTGCGGTTTGGGATACCTTCCAGCCGTGGCAAGTCCGTAATTCTGGTATGGCTATAGCAGAGTCGGGGCCCCGATCTGCCCCCGACATCCCCACCATTCGGTGGGGTTATGATCCGGGCGTCCGAACGAGTCCGGCGGCGGCTTTTTTGATGGTCGCGAAGGATTGATACGGGCCCCAAAAACGACAGCGCCGCCTCTGTTGCCAGGGGCGGCGCTACCGTTCGTTGTATAGTTGCTGCTTAGTGCGCGGCGGGGTTGCGGATCTCGCGGATGTAATCCGGAACGCCATCCCAGGCCGGCTTCGTCGTGTACTGCTTGCGGATGAAGTACATCAGCGCAGCCAGGTCCTCGTCGCGCAGCGACTGGCTGAACTGCGGCATGGAGCGGTCACGTGCACCGCGCGGCGGACGAATGCCTTCCAACGTGATGCGCAACACGTTGCGCGGATCCGGCATGTTCACCGTGCTGGTGATGCCGAGCGGGGCCGGCTGACCGCCACGCTTGTGGCAGTTGGCGCAGACGCTCTTGAACACCTCGGCACCGCGTTGCATCTGCGGATCCTCGAACTTCGGCACATAGGCCGGATCCGGGTTCCACTCGCGCTCGTTCGCCCAGGCAAGGGCCTTCTCGGTGGCCGCGGCATCGGACTTCGGCTGGAAGGACGCGATGTACTCGGCGATCGCGTAGACGTCGTCTTCCTTCTGCACGTTCAGGTGGTTGATGACCGGAGTCATCGGGCCCGCCGTGATGCCATGGTGTTTGTCGTAGCCGTCGAACAGGTAGTTGACGAGCGCGTCCTTCGTCCAGGCGATCGGCGCCGGCGTGCGGTGGTTCAATGCCGGGATGTGCCAGCCCTCGGCATCGCCGCCACCGAACTTGTTGTCGCCACCCTTTTGGGCGCCGATGAAGTTCAGCGGAGAGTGGCACGCGCCGCAGTGGCCAAGGCCTTCGACCAGGTAGGCGCCGCGGTTCCATTCGGCGCTCTTGGTCGAGTCGGGCTTGTACTCGCCCTGCTTGAGGAAGAGCAGGTTCCAGCCGGCAACACCGAGACGGATGTTGAACGGGAACGGCATCTCGTTCTCGGGCGCCGTGTACTTCACCGGACGCACGCGCGCCATGATGTACGCGTAGATCGCCTCGATATCCTTGTCGGTCGCCAGCGTGAAGTGGTTGTACGGGAAGGCCGGGTACAGGTAATCGCCTTCGCGGTCCACGCCCTCACGCATCGCGCGCTTGAACGCCTCGAGCGACCAGTTGCCGATACCCGTCTCCGGGTCCGGCGTGATGTTGGTCACGTAGATCGTGCCGAACGGGGTCGGCAGCGGCAGCCCGCCGGCATAGGGCTCGCCGTTCGGACGCGTGTGGCAGACGTCGCAATCGCCCATACCAGCCATGCGCTCACCAAGTTCCAGCATCTCGCGGCTGAACGTGGAGGCGGCGGGGGGAGCAGCAAGCGGCTCGATTTCGTCGTAGCGCATGGCATAGGCCAGCGCGCCGACGAAGGCGACCAATCCAACGACAATAATTCCCAGTATTACGCGCATGGGGGCCGAACCTCAGCGAATGCAGATATTTATGTGGCTTCGGCGCCCGCCAAGACGCCGAGCCGGGAGGGCACCATAATATGAGGACCGCGCGCCGCGCTAGCGCGAGCGTGAGCCCAATGTGATCAGAGTGAGGTGTGCAGCCGGCCCATGGCGCCCAGAACCTGATAGTGGCTGAGCAGCACAGCAAAGCGGGCGGTTACCAAGGCCCCCCGGGCCTGGAACAGCTGATCCTCGATCGTGAGGCGGTCGATCAATTGCACGTCGCCGGCCTCGAACTTGTCGTCGAACGACTTGCGGCCTTCCGCCGCGGCGTTGGCGGCGTCCTCGAGCTGGGGCAGCCGGGCGGCGGAGATGTCGTGGGCGTTGAACGCCACTCGCACCCCTTGCTCGATGAGGCGGCGGGACTCCTCCTGACGCAGGCGAGCCTCGTTCAGTAGGGCGCGCGCACTTTCCAGTGC
>CAIVPW010000116.1 GCA_903907895.1 uncultured Alphaproteobacteria bacterium | reverse complement strand
TCACCGGCGAGTTGAGGTCTGACCTCAGCACGCTGGTGCCGCCGTCGTGGCGCCCCGACATCCAGGGCGAAGCGGACATCGTCGAGGAAGTCGTGCGGATCGTCGGCCTCGATAAGGTGCCGGCCGTGCCGCTGCCGCGTCCCACGGGCGTCGCCAAGCAGGCATGGTCGCCGGCGCAAAAGCGCGTCCTGCTGGCCAAACGCACGCTCGCCGCGCGCGGGCTGCTGGAAGCCGTCACGTACTCGTTCACGTCGTCCAAGCTCGCAGCACTGTTCGGTGGCAACAATCCGCGCCTGGTCCTGCTGAACGCCATCAGCGCCGATCTCGACACCATGCGCCCGACCGCGCTGGCAAATCTCGCCGCGGCCGTGAAGCGCAATCTGGATCGCGGCGCCGAGGGCATCGCGTTGTTCGAGGTCGGTCCGGCCTTCGCCGACGACACGCCGGAGGGCCAGCCCCGCATGGCGGCGGGCGTCCGCCAGGGTGCGGCGGTGCCGCGCCAATGGGCGGGTGGCGCGCGCAACGTCGACGCGCTCGATGCCAAGGCCGACGTGCTGGCCGTGCTGGAGGCGTGCAAAGCGCCGCTCGCGGCGATCACGGTCGAGCCCGGTGCGCCCGCCTGGTACCACCCGGGCCGCAGCGGCACCTTCAAGCAGGGCCCCAAAGTCACCCTCGGCTACTTCGGTGAATTGCACCCGCGCGTCCTGGCGGATCTCGACATGAAGGGCCCCGTGGTGGCGTTCGAGGTGTTCCTGCCCGCCATTCCGCCCGCCAAAGACAAGGGCACTGCGCGGCCGAAGCTGAACGCGCCGGACCTGCTGCCGGTGCTGCGCGATTTCGCCTTCGTCGTGGATACGAACGTCGCCTCGGCAACTCTGGCGCGCGCGGCCGAGAAGGCGGATCCGCTGATCGCTGCGGTCACGCTGTTCGACGCCTTCGCCGGCAAGGGCATGGAGGCGGGCAAGAAGTCGCTCGCCATCACCGTGCGCATCCAGCCGGTGGAAAAGACGCTCACCGACGCCGAGATCGAAGCGATCGCCGCCAAGGTGGTCGCCGCGGTCACCAAGGCGACGGGGGGCACGCTGCGCACGTAGGCGAGCCGTGGCACCAAGACACCGTGATTGTGCCAAGGCTTGAACGCGGCCGTGGCACACACGATCTCCTGCGCCGTGCCCGCCCGCCCGCCCGCTCTCGCCGCGCGCCGTCCGCCTCGCCTCAACCCGTGAGTGGTGATGTGTCTCCGCCTGGAACAGGGGTTCACCATAATCGCCCATATTTATGGTCTGGCGGCCGGCGTGGTGGGGTCCCTTGTGACCCCCACCCCTAGCTGATACAAGCCCCGCCCATGGCGGAAATCAGCCACATCCGCAATTTCTCGATCATCGCCCACATCGACCACGGCAAGTCCACGCTTGCCGACCGGTTGATCGAGGCGTGTCACGGTCTTGAGGCGCGCGAAATGACCGCGCAGGTCCTCGATTCGATGGACATCGAGAAGGAGCGCGGCATCACCATCAAGGCGCAGACCGTGCGCCTCGACTACACGGCCAAGGACGGCAAGAACTACGTCCTGAACCTCATGGATACGCCGGGCCACGTGGACTTCTCGTATGAAGTCAGCCGCAGCCTGGCCGCCTGCGAAGGCTCGATCCTGCTGGTGGACGCGAGCCAGGGCGTCGAGGCGCAAACCCTTGCCAACGCCTACCTCGCGATCGAGGCGGGGCACGAGATCATCCCGGTCCTGAACAAGATCGACCTGCCGGCCGCCGACCCGGACAAGGCCAAGGCACAAATCGAAGAAGTCATCGGCCTCGATGCTTCCGATGCCGTGATGATCTCGGCCAAGACCGGCCTCGGCATTCCCGACGTTCTCGAGGCGCTGGTGAAGCGCCTGCCGGCGCCCCAAGGCGACCCCGACGCGCCGCTCGCCGCGCTGCTCGTCGACTCCTGGTACGACCCGTACCTTGGCGTCGTCGTGCTGGTGCGCGTGAAGGACGGCGTCGTCAAAAAGGGCATGAAGATCCGCATGATGGCGGCGTCGTCCGCCCACGTGGTGGAGCAGGTCGGCACCTTCAGACCCAAGATCAAGCAGGGCGATCAGCTCGGTCCGGGCGAGGTCGGATACATCATCGCCGGCGTCAAGGAAGTGGCAGATACCCACGTCGGCGACACCATCACGGAAGAGCGCCGCCCGATCACCAAGCCGCTGCCCGGCTTCAAGCCGTCGGTGCCGGTGGTGTTCTGCGGCCTGTTCCCGATCGATGCGGCGGACTTTCCCCGCCTGCGCGAGAGCCTCACGAAGCTGCGCCTGAACGACTCGAGCTTTCACTTCGAGCCCGAGACATCGGCCGCGCTGGGCTTCGGCTTCCGCTGCGGATTCTTAGGGCTGCTGCACTTGGAGATCGTGCAGGAACGCCTGAGCCGCGAGTTCGACCTCGACCTGATCGCGACGGCACCGTCGGTTGTCTACAAGCTGCATATGACCGACGGCACCATGATGGAGCTGCACAATCCGGCCGACATGCCGGAGGAGACTCGCATCGACCATATGGAAGAGCCGTGGATCCGCGCCACGATCATGGTGCCGGACCAGTATCTCGGTTCCGTGCTGAAGCTGTGCGAGGACCGGCGTGGCGAGCAGGCGAACCTGTCGCACACCGGCAGCCGCGCGGTGGTCGAATACAACCTGCCGCTCAACGAGGTGGTGTTCGACTTCTATGACCGCCTGAAGTCGATCTCGTCGGGCTACGCAAGCTTCGATTACGAGGTGACTGGCTATCGCGAGAACGACCTCGTGAAGATGAACATCCTCATCAACAGCGAGCCGGTCGACGCCCTCAGCACCATCGTGTACCGCAAGAACGCGGAACAGCGCGGCCGTGCGCTGTGTGAGCGGCTGAAGGAACTGATTCCGCGCCAGATGTTCGTGATCGCAATTCAGGCGGCAATCGGCGGCCGCATCATCGCGCGCGAAAGCATCTCGGCCATGCGCAAGGACGTGCTGGCGAAGTGCTACGGCGGCGACGTGTCGCGCAAGCGCAAGCTCCTCGACAAGCAGAAGAAGGGCAAGAAGCGCATGCGGCAGTTCGGCAAGGTCGACATCCCGCAGGAAGCGTTCATCGCCGCCCTCAAGATGGGCGATAGCTGATCGGATGAATCCGCGCCGCCCTGCCTCTTCGCTCCCGCTCGGCGACGGCGAGGCGGTCGGCGCGCAATACGAGAAGTGGGTCTATCCACTTCCGGTTCCGGACCTGAACGCGCCCGAACAGCGCAGCGTCCGCGACCGCGCCGATCCCGAGCGGAACCAACTCCTCTATTGGCCGGACGGCTCGTACCGCGACGACTTCGACATCCTCGTCGCCGGCTGTGGCTCCAACGCCGCCGCGCGCTACGCCTTTCACTATCCCAACGCGAACGTGGTCGGCGTCGATCTCTCCCGCGCCAGCCTCGACCACGAACGCTATCTGCAGAACAAGCACGGGCTTGGGAACCTGACCCTGCACCAGTTGCGCCTCGAGGAGATCGCCTCGCTCGGACAGGAGTTCGACTTCATCGATTGCTGCGGCGTGCTGCACCACCTGCCCGACCCGCTTTCGGGCTTGCGTGCGCTGGGTGGCGTTCTGCGGACGGATGGAGTCATCGCGATCATGCTGTATGGCCGCTACGGCCGCGCCGGCATCTACATGGTGCAGGACTTGCTGCGACGCCTGGGTCTCGGCCAAAGCGAGGAAGACGTTGCGACCGCAAAGCAGGTCATAGGCTCGATGCCGGAACGGCACCCGATCCACGACTCTCTGGCCCGCACGCGCGACGTCGAATACGACGCAGGATTGGTCGACACGTTCCTGCATCCCATCGACCGGTCCTATACGGCCGACGAATGCGTGGCGCTGGTGCGGGAGGCCGGCCTCGTGTTTCAGGGCTGGTGGGACAACGTAGTGCGTTACGCCGAAGGACAGCTGCACCCGCAGCATCCTGTCTACCCGCTGGTGAATGCGCTGCCCGACGAGGAAATCTGGCCGCTCATGGAGCTGTACAACGGCCAGATCGGCCAGCACACCTTCTGCGCTTGCCTGCCGTCGCGGCCAACCGGCAGCTACCGGATCGATTTCGACGGCGACGCGTTCCTCGACTACGTGCCGGTGCTCCGCAGCAAGGAGGTCGGTCCCGTGCCGGATGCGCCCGGCAGCATCCTGGTGCAGCGTGGGCGGTTGCCGGCATATCCGCTCGCTCCCGATGCGTCGTCCCTCTATCGCCAGATCGACGGCCTAAGGTCGATCCGCGAATGCTTCGGCGCCGCGCGCATCAGCGGCGATATGGAAAGCGTGTGCCGCGACGCCTTCCGTTACCTCTGGCGGTTGAGCTACGTGGTCCTGCGCCTGCCTACAGCAGCAACTCGCTGAACGTCCCGCGCAGGCAGTGAGCGCTGGCCATGCTGCTGCCATAGGCACCGGCGGGCAGCAGCGCGACCAGGTCGCCTTCGTTGAGTGCCGGCAGCATCCGGTTGCGCGCGAACACGTCGCCTGCCTCGTTGATGTTGCCGGCGACATTGCTGACGATCGTTGCCGGCGATAGTGGCGTGGCGACCGGTACGATCTCCAGTTCGAGCCCATAGTGCGCGGCATAGACATTCACCGCCTGGCCCGCGTCGAGGCCGATCCAGCGCGCGCCGCGCTTGTTCCAGGCGGCGGTGACGCGCGCCACCAGCAGGCCCGCGTCGGCGACCAGAAGCGTGCCGGGCTCGCAGGCGATGGTGTAGCGGTCGCCGAGTGCGTCCCAGATCGCAGACGCCCAGCGTTCCATGGATAGCGGCGCATCGTCCTGACGCAGGCGCGCCCCGAGCCCGCCGCCGACGTTGATGGTGGTAACCGTGGGCAGCTTCGCTGCGAGCGCGCCGAGCGTGGCCATTGCGCGGCGGAACGCAGGCTCGTCGGCCTGGCGCAGGCCCCAGCCGAGGTTGGTGTGCAGCACCGCTGTGCCGGCGCCCTCGCGCTCGAGCGCGATTGCCGCGGGCACGACGTCCTCGGGCGCCAAGCCCAACTTGCCGGCGCCATAGTTGGTGCGCGTCCCGTACCCGGCATCCTCCATCGCATCCACGCGCAGGCCGATCGGGCGGCGATGGCCAACCAACTCGCTCAATCCCAAGGCCGCCGGCACGTAGTCGAAATTGACGTGCGCGCCGGACTTGGCGAAGGCGAGCAGGTCCGACGGCGACAGCGATGAAGCGGTGACGGAAATCTGCTCGGGCACAAATCCTGCCTGCCGTGCGAGCGCAACTTCGGCGGGTGAGCACGCGTCGATGCCAACGCCCTCGTCGCGCATCAGGTCCAAGATCGGTCCGAAGCGGTTTGCCTTGATGGCGTAGTAGATGCGGTAGCGGGAGAATCGTTTCAGCGCTCCGCGCAGGTCGGCGACTTGGGCACGGATGTGGGCCGAATCGTAGGCGTAGAGAGGTGTGCCGTGCTGGTGCGCCAGCGCGAGGACCGAGTGGGCACCGAGCGTGAGCCCTGGCGGTCCGACCCCTAGTGCTCCGCGCAGCCACCATGGGGTGGGCGGGGGATTGCTCATCTCTCGCGATTCCTAAGGCACCTGCGGGTAACGAGCGCAAAAAAACGCCCGGGTTTGCCCGGGCGCTTAGTCGGCCGCTTGGCCGCGTGCGGCGCGCCTCAACCGCGCATGTGGCGCGGTGCGCCACCGATGACTTGCGGACGGGAAGGGGCGCTGTGCACCGGCGCCCGGAACAGCCACAGAATGACAGCGGCGATGCCGAGTAGTACGGGCCACGCCGGCATCTGCAATACGGTGATCAGGCCGGGATCCCACAGCCATGGATACATGCCGCGCGCGAACGACTGCGCGCTGTCGAGGCTGGCGCTATTCAGGTCGCGCCAGAACTGCTCGAGCGGCAAACTCGTGAAGCGCCCCGCGCGCAGCGACACCGCCACCTCGGCCGACCCGGCCAGAAGCGCGAGAGCTAGAAACAGCCATCCAATGATGCGACCGAGAACCATCGGCCTAACCCTTTCCGATCCCCCCGGAGCAGGCCCGCTTGTGGACAGAGTACGGTTTTCCACAGGCTTGGCAATGGCTTCGGGGCAGGAATCGAGCCAAAATCTGAAAACAGAGTCCGGCTCATCACAGGAATTCGTGGTTTGTTCACGATGGTGTCCACCTGCATCCCATAGTTGACGCATATGCCAACACTGTTCCCGTGCAGGTTGTAAGTCGCTTTGCTCCCAGCCCCTCGGGCTACCTGCACCTGGGGCACGCGCTTGCGGCGCTGTTTGCCGAACGCGCGGCGCGCGCGGTGGGCGGGCGCTTCCTGCTGCGCATAGAGGACATCGACGCGGCGCGCTGCCGCGCCGAATACGACGCCGCGCTGCAGGAGGACCTGCGTTGGCTGGGCGTGGCGTGGGACGAGCCGGTTCTGCGTCAGTCCACGCGTCTTGAAGCCTACGAGCACGCGCTTGCTGCGTTACGCGAGCGTGCGCTCGTCTATCCATGCTTCTGCACGCGCGCGGACATCCGTGCCGAGGTTGCGCGTAGTCCATCCGCGCCGCACGGTCCGGACGGCGCCTTGTACCCAGGTACCTGCCGCACGCTCACCGAGGCCGAGCGCACGGAGCGTATCCAATCCGGCGCGCCATTCGCATGGCGAATCGATGTCGCCCGGGCAGTCGCGTCGATCGGACATCCGTTGTACTGGCGCGACGCGGCGGCCGGCGAAATGCGCTCGGCGCCCGAAACGCTCGGCGACGTCGTTCTCGCCCGCAAGGAAGTGGGCACCAGCTATCACCTCGCCGTCACCGTGGACGATGCGTTCCAAGGCGTGACGCTGGTAACGCGCGGCACCGACCTGTTCCACGCCACGCACATGCACCGCCTGCTGCAGGAGTTGCTCGGTCTGCCCGTGCCTCGCTACCATCACCATGGCTTGGTGACGGACGAAGAGGGCATCCGCCTCTCCACCCGCGATGGCGCCACCGCGCTGCGCACTCTGCGACAAAAGGGGTGGACGCCGCAGGATGTGCGCCGCCGCATCGGCCTCGCCGAGGGCGCTGCGTGACGCCCTACTTCAACAAGCCGCGTTGCAGCGCCGGCTATGCCATGCCCACTCGCGTGGCTTGGGGCGCGATCCGCTAGGGTGTGAGGCGTTCGCGCAATTGGTCCATGGCGCCCGCGACCGTGACGCTCCACGAGTCACCGCGGCCTTGTCGCACCAGTCGCGCCGTCGGATACCAAGGGCTGTCGCTGCGATCGAGCAGCCAGCGCCAATCGAGGCCGTAGAACGGCAGCAGTATCCACACGTCGCGGCCCATGGCACCTGCGAGGTGCGCGACCGACGTATCGACGCTCAGCACCGCATCGACATTGGCGATCAGCCCGGCAGTCTCGGCAAAGTCTTGCAGTTCCGTGCCGAAGTGCCGCACCCCCATCTCGGGCGCGAGCGACTTGACCGGCGGCAACGGCAACGACACGTTCAATGTCGGCGCCGCTGCGGGCAACAACGTCCTCACCGGCGGCAGCGGCACCGATACCGTCAGCTACTCGGCGGCGTCCACCGCGGTCACCGTTGACCTCACCAACACGGGCGCGCAGGCGGTCGGCACCGGCCTCGGCAGCGACACCTTTAGCGGCATCGAGAACCTCGTCGGCGGCTCGGGCAGCGATTCGCTCACCGGCGATTCGCTCGCCAACACCCTGACCGGCAACGGCGGCAACGACACGCTGGCAGGCGGCGCGGGCGACGACACCCTCGTTGGTGGCGACGCCACGACGGGCGCCGGCAACGACACGTTGAACGGCGGCAGCGGCACGGATACCGCGGACTACTCCGCGGCCACCGGCGTTAACCTTACCATCGACCTGTCGAGCGGCGCCGCGCAGGGCGTCGGCACCGGCCTTGGCAACGACACGTTCGTCGGCGTCGAGAACGTCACCGGCTCGACCGGCACCGATACCTTCACGGCCGCCTCCACGGGCGGCAGCGTCCTTACCGGCGGCGCGGGCGACGACACGCTGCGCGCGGGCGCGGCGGCGGGCGACGACACCCTGGCGGGCGGCGCCGACAACGACACGGCCGACTATTCGCAGGCCTCCGTCGCAGTCACCTACAACCTCACTACGGGCGGCGCGCAGGCCGTCGGCACGGGCCTCGGCACCGACACGCTGACGGGCATCGAGCACCTCACGGGCGGCACGGGCAACGACGTCCTGACCGGCGACGGCAGCGCCAACACGCTGACCGGCGGCACGGGCAACGACACCCTGTCGGGCGCCGGCGGCGCAGATACGCTGCTGGGTGGCGCGGGCGACGACACGCTGGCAGGCGGCGCGGGCAACGACACCATCACAGGCGGCGCCGACAACGACACGGTGGACTACTCGGCCGCCGGTGACGCAGTCACGGTGGACCTGTCGAACGGTGGCGCGCAGACCGTCAGCGCCGGCCAGGGCGACGACACCATCAGCGGCGTCGAGAACGTGACCGGCAGCGCCCAAGGCGACACCATCACGGGCGACGGCAACGCCAACGTGCTGACCGGCTCCGGCGGTGTCGACACGATCGACGGCGGCAACGGCGCGGACACCATCAACGGCGGCGCGGGCACCGACGTCCTCGATGGCGAGGGCGGCGACGACATCTATCTGATCGCGTCCTCGGCCGAGCACAGCGCCGCGGAAATCACCGACGGCGCCGGCACGGCCGACACGGTTCGCTTCACGTCGACCAGCGCCGACACACTCGTCATCGCGGCCGGCGACACCGGCCTTGAGGCAGTGGTGATCTCTGACGCAGCGGGCTCCTCGACGGGCACCACGGCGGAGAACATCGATGCCAGCGCGGCGGCCAACGGCCTGACCATCACCGGCAACGCCGGCGCCAACACGCTGACCGGCGGCAGCAGTGCCGACACCATCAATGGCGGCGCGGGCGCTGACGTCATCACGGGCGGCGCCGCCGACGACACGCTGAACGGCGGTGAAGGCGGCGACATCTATATCGTCACCACGGCGGCCCATCACGACGCCAGCGGCGAAATCGCCGACTCTGGCTCGACGGGTACCGATACCCTGCGCTTCACGTCTGGCGCGGCCGGCACGCTCACCCTCGATGCGACCGACACCGGCCTCGAGGCGGTTACCATCAGCGACGCCTCCGGCGTCACGACCGGCACGACGGCCGAGAATATCGATGCCAGCCAGCTCGCTTCTGGCATCACCATCACCGGCAACGACGGCGCCAATGCGCTGACCGGCAGCGGCTCTGTCGACACCATCAACGGCGGCGGCGGCGCAGACACCATCACGGGTGGCGGCGGCACCGACGTCATGAATGGCGGCGCGGGCGACGACATCTACATCATCGGCTCCGCGGCCGATCACAGCGCGGCGGAAATCGCCGATTCGGCCGGCTCGGCGGACAACGTTCGCTTCACCTCGACCGGCGGTGAGACGCTGACGATTGCGGCCGGCGACACCGGCCTCGAGCAGGTCGAGATCTCGGACGCGAGCGGCGACAACACCGGCACGACAGCCGAGAACGTCAACGCCAGCTCGGCGGTCAATGGTCTGACGATCACCGGCAACGACGGCATCAACACCATCACCGGCTCGGGCTTTGCCGATACCGTCAACGGCGGCGGCGGTGCGGACGCAATCACGGGCGGCGACGGCAACGACACACTGAACGGTGACGCGGGCGACGACAGCCTCGTCGGCGGCGCGGGCGACGACACCCTGGCGGGCGGCGCCGGCACGGGCGACACGGCCGACTATTCGGGTGCCACGGTCAACGTCACCTACAACCTGACTACGGGTGGCGCGCAGGCAGTCGGTACCGGCCTCGGCAGCGACACGCTGACGGGCATCGAGAACCTCACCGGCGGTACGGGCAACGACACCCTGACGGGTGACGCCAACGCCAACGTGCTGACGGGCGGCACGGGCAACGACACCCTGAGTGGCGGCGGTCAGAACGATACCCTGACCGGCGGCGCGGGCGACGACGTTCTGGCGGGCGGCGCAGGCGACGACACCATCAACGGCGGCGCCGACAACGACACGGTCGATTTCTCGGCCGAATCGGCCGACCTCACGGTCGACCTGTCCAACGGCTCGGCGCAGACCACAGGCGTCGGCAGCGACACGATCACGAACGTCGAGAACGTCACGGGCGGCTCGGGCGCCGACATCCTGATGGGCACCGCCACCGCCAACATCATCAACGGCGGCACCGGTGCCGACACGATGGTCGGCGGCGCGGGCAACGACACGTACTACGTCGATGACGTGAACGACCAGGCCATCGACTCGGCCGGCACCGACATCGTCTTCAGCACGGCGACCGGCTACACGGTTGGTTCCGGCATCGAGACTCTGACTCTGTCCGGTTCCGGCAACATCAACGGCGAGGGCAACTCCGGCACCAACACCATCAACGGCAACTCGGGCAACAACACGCTCGAGGGTCAAGGTGGCGCCGACACCCTCGTCGGCAACGGCGGCAACGACACCCTCGACGGCGGCACGGGCGCCGACGGCATGACGGGCGGCGCGGGCGACGATACCTACATCGTCGACAACGCGTCGGACACGGTGACGGAAGTCGCGAGCGAGGGCACTGACCTCGTGAGCTCGTCCATCAGCTGGACGCTGGGCTCCGAAGTCGAAAACCTGACGCTGACGGGTATCACCGCGATCGACGGCACGGGCAACACGCTCGCCAACACGATCAACGGCAATGCGGCCAACAACGTGCTGACCGGCGGCGCCGGCAACGACACGCTGAATGGCAACGCCGGCAACGACACGCTGATCGGCGGCCTCGGTGACGACACCATCAACGGCGGCGCGAACACCGATACCCTCGACCTGTCGGGCGCGACCGGCATCGACCTCACCGTCGATCTGACCAACACCGGCGGCCAGATCGTGGGCGTCGGCCTCGGCACCGACACGATCACCAACGTCGAAAACGTGACCGGCGCCGACGGCAACGACACGTTCACGGCGCACGCATCGGCGGGCAGCACCCTCATCGGCGGCACCGGCAATGACACGTTCATCGTCGGCGGCAGCACCGGCAATGACACCCTCACCGGCGATGGCGGCACGGATACCGTCGATTACTCGGCGGCCGCAGCGGCCGTCACGGTCGATCTGTCCGAGTCCAATGCGCAGACGATCAACGGCGCGCTTGGCAACGACACGCTGAGCGGCATCGAAACCGTCATCGGCAGCGCCCAGGGCGATACCCTGACGGTTGCCAACAGCGGCGGCAGCACGCTCACCGGCGGCTCGGGCAACGACACCCTGCGCGCGGGCTTTGGCGCCGGCAACGACACCCTGACGGGTGGCGTCGGCACCGCGGACACGGCCGATTACAGCCAGTCCAGCGTTGACCTGACCATCAGCCTGAACACCACCTCGGCACAGGCGGTCGGCACGGGCCTCGGCAGCGACACCATCACGGGCGTCGAGGTACTCACGGGTGGCTCGGGTAACGATGCCCTTACGGCTGCCGCAGCCGGCAGCACGCTGAACGGCGGCACCGGCAACGACACGCTGACCGGCGCAGCGGGCAACGACACCCTGAACGGCGGCGGCGGCAACGACACGATCGTCGCCGGCGCCGGCACCGACACGGTGGACGGCGGCGCAGGCACCGATACCCTGAGCTACAGCTCCGACACGGTGGACCTCACGGTCGACCTGCAGGCGGGCACGGCGACGGGCACCGGCATCGGCACCGACACGATCTCGAACGTCGAGAACGTCACGGGCGGCACCGGCAACGACACCCTGACGGCGCGCAACGCCGGCGGTAGCGTCCTGATCGGCGGCGACCGCAACGACACGTTGCTCGTCGGCGCGGCGGCGGGCGACGACACCGTCACCGGCGGTAACGGCACCGATACGGTCAGCTACACCGGTGCGGGCGTCGCCATCACCGTCGACCTGTCCAACGGCAGCGCCCAGGCAGTCGGCACCGGCCTTGGCAACGATACGCTGAGCGGCATCGAGAACGTCACGGGCGGCGGTATCGCCGACAGCTTGACGGGCACCTCGACGGCCAACGTCATCGACGGCGGCGCCGGCAACGACACGATGATCGGCGGCGACGGCAACGACACCTACGTCGTCGACAGCACCAGCGACGTGATCACGGAAGGCTCGGGCGGCAGCTCGGGCACCGACCTGATCCAGTCGAGCGCCACGTTCACCATCTCGACCAACGTCGAGAACCTGACGCTGACCGGCAGCGGCAACATCAACGCCACCGGCAACACCGACAACAACGTGATCACCGGCAACACCGGCAACAACACGTTGGATGGTGGCGCGGGCAACGACACCCTCGATGGCGGCACGGGCGACGACACCCTGATCGCCGGTGCGGGCAACGACAGCCTGACGGGCGGTACAGGCACCGACACGGCCGATTACTCCGGCGCAACGGGCATCGACCTTACGGTCGACCTGTCGAGCGGCGCGGCGCAGGCGGTCGGCACCGGCCTCGGCAACGACACGCTCTCGGGCATCGAGAACGTGACGGGCGCCGACGGCAACGACACCTTCACGGCGGCGGCCACCGGCGGCAGCGTCCTGACCGGCGGCACCGGCAACGACACCCTGCGTGCGGGTGCGGCGGCGGGCAACGACACCCTCGCAGGTGGCGGCGGCACGGCCGACGTGGCCGACTACTCGCAGGCGACCGTCGCGGTCACCTACAATCTCGAGACGGGCGGCGCCCAGGCAGTCGGCACCGGTCTCGGCACCGATACCCTGACGGGCATCGAGGTCCTGACGGGCGGCACGGGCGCGGACGTGTTCACTGCGGCGAACACGGGCAGCACGTTGAACGGCGGCGCCGGCAACGACACCCTGACCGGCGGAACGGGCAACGACACCATCAACGGTAACGCCGACGACGACACCATCAACGGCGGCATCGGCAACGACACCATCGACGGCGGCGCCGGCAACGACAGCATCGTGGCGGGCGCGGGCGACGACACCGTCAACGGTGGCGCCAATACCGACACCTTGGACTATTCGGGTGCGACGGGCATCGACCTCACGGTCGACCTGACCAACGTCGGCGCGCAGGCGGTCGGTACGGGCCTTGGCAACGACACGATCTCGAACGTCGAGAACCTGACGGGCGCCGACGGCAACGACACCTTCACGGCGCACGCCACCGCGGGCAGCACCCTGCTCGGCAATGCGGGCAACGACACGTTCAACGTCGGCGGCGCTGCCGGCAACGAAATCCTGACCGGCGGCGGCGGCACCGACACGGCGTCCTACGCCGCGGCGGCGGTCGACCTCACCATCAGCCTGGCGGTCGTCACGGCGCAGGCGGTCGGCACCGGTCTCGGCAGCGACACGCTGAGCGGCATCGAGAACCTGACCGGCGGCACCGGCAACGACACCCTGACCGGCGACACCGGTAACAACGTCCTGACGGGCGGCAACGGCAACGACACGCTGATCGGCGGCGCAGGCGACGACACCCTTGCCGGCGGCGCGGGCACGTCCGACACGGCCGACTACTCGGCCGCAACGACCGTCGTCACCTACAACCTGCTCACCGGCGGCGCGCAGCTGGTGGGTACGGGTCTTGGCACCGACACGCTGACCGGCATCGAGAACCTCACCGGCGGTACCTCCAACGACGTGCTGACGGGCGATACGAACGCCAACACCCTGACGGGCGGCGCCGGCAACGACACCCTGAACGGTGGCGACGGCAACGACACTCTGCTCGGCGGCGCCGGCAACGACACGCTGACGGGTGGCAACGGGGCCTCCGACACCGTGAGCTACGCCGGCGAGTCGGCCGACGTCACCATTAGCCTGACTCTGAGCACTGCTCAGACGGCGGGCACGGGCCTCGGCAACGACACGCTGAGCGGCATCGAGAACCTGACCGGCGGCACGGGCAATGACGTGCTGACCGGTGACGGCAACGCCAACATCCTCACGGGCGGCGCCGGCAACGACACGATGAGCGGCGAAGGCGGCACCGATACGGCCGACTACTCGGCCGCGACGGTCGCCCTCACGGTCAACCTCAGCACGGCCACGGCCCAGACCGTCGGCACGGGCTTCGGCGATGACACGCTGTCGGGCATCGAAAACCTGATCGGCGGCACGGGCAACGACACCCTGACGGGTGACGGCAACGCCAACGTGCTGACCGGCGGCTCGGGCAACGACACGCTGAACGGCGGCACCGGCAACGACACCCTCATCGGCGGCGCCGGTGACGACAGCATGGATGGCCAGGGCGGCACGGCCGACATCGCCGACTACTCGGCGGCAACGGTTGCGGTCACCTACAACCTCGCATCGGGCGGCGCCCAGGCGGTCGGTACCGGCCTCGGCACCGATACGCTGTCCAACATCGAGATCCTGATCGGCGGCACGGGCAACGACGTCTTCACGGCCGCCGCCGCGGGCAGCACGCTGCGCGGCAACGCCGGCAACGACACCCTGACCGGCGGCAACGGCGACGACACGCTGCAGGGCGGCAACGGCGATGACACCATTGCGGGCGGCGCGGGCACCGACACGGCGGACTACTCCGACCAGTCGGCTGCCATCACGGTGGACCTGAACAGCACCAGCGCGCAGGCGACCGGTGCGGGCAGCGACACGCTGACGGGCATCGAAAACGTCACGGGCGGTTCAAACGCCGACAACCTGACCGGCGACTCGGGCGCCAACGTCCTCGACGGCGGCGCGGGTGCGGACACCCTCGTCGGCGGCTCGGGCAACGACACCTACGTGGTGGACAACGCCTCCGACTCGGTCACCGACTCGGCAGGCACCGACACCATCCGGGCGTCGGTGAGCTTCACGATTGCCTCGGGCGTCGAGACCCTCACTCTGACGGGCACGGACAACATCAATGCCACCGGCATCGCCGGCGCCCAGACCCTCAACGGCAACTCCGGCAACAACACCCTCGACGGTGCGGCCGGTGATGACACAATGGTCGGCGGCCTCGGCGACGACGTGTATTACATCGACAGTGCCAGCGACGTGGTGACGGAGAACGCCAGCGAGGGCACCGACACGATCGTCAGCACCATCACGGTCAGTTCGCTCGCTGCCAACGTCGAGAACCTCGAGTTGGACGAGTCGGCGGGCGCCATCAACGGCACCGGCAACGGCCTCGACAACGTGATCATGGGCAACTCCGCCGCCAACACCATCAACGGCGGCGTCGGTGCAGACACGATGCTGGGCGCCGGTGGCGACGATACGTATCAGGTGGACGACGCCAACGACTTCGTGCTCGAGGGCTCGGGCAATGGTACCGACACGGTGACCGCAACGGGCGTCAGCTACACCCTGAGCGACGAGGTCGAGGTGCTGACCCTGGTCGGTGCCAACCTCAACGGCACAGGTAACGCCAGCGCCAACACGATCAACGGCACCGCCGGCAACAACATCCTGGATGGCGGCGAAGGTGCCGACACCATGGTCGGCAACGGCGGCAACGACACCTTCGTCGTCGACAACGCCAGCGACGTGGTGACGGCTGGCGCCGGCACCGACCTCGTGCAGAGCTCGGTCTCGTATGACATCTCGGCCGTCTCGGCGATCGAGAACATCACGCTGACCGGCACCGGCAACATCAACGCCATCGGCAACTCCGGCGCCAACACGCTGACCGGCAACACGGGCAACAACACCCTGACGGGTGGCACGGGCGCCGACACGATGAGCGGCGGCGGCGGCAACGACACCTTTGTGGTCGACGACGTGGGCGACTCGGTGACGGGCGGTTCGGGCACCGACCTCATCAATAGCTCCGTCACGTTCACGCTGTCGGCGGCGGTCGAGAACCTGACCATGACGGGCAGCGACAACATCGACGCCACCGGCAACGGTCTCAACAACACGCTGCTCGGCAACTCCGGCAACAACGTCCTGACGGGCGGGCTCGGCAACGACACCCTGACGGGCAACGGCGGCAACGACACGCTGGACGGCGGTGCGGGCAACGACGCCATGAGCGGCGGCACCGGCGACGATACCTACGTGGTCGACTCGACGACGGACACGGTGACCGAGTCGGCAAGCCAGGGCACCGACCTCGTGCAGAGCTCCATCACCTTCACGCTGGGCACGAACGTTGAGAACCTGACGCTCACGGGCGGCAGCAATATCAACGGTACGGGCAACACGGTCGCCAACACCATCAACGGCAACGGCGGCAACAACACCCTGGATGGCGGCACCGGCGCCGACACGATGGTGGGCGGCGGTGGCACGGACACCTTCATGGTGGACAACGCCGGCGACGTGGTAACCGGCGGCGCCGGCACGGATACCGTGATCGCCTCTCTCGGCTACTCGATCGCCTCCTACGGCACGATCGAGAACCTGACCATCACCGGCGGCGCCAACGCCACCGGCAACGGCGGCAACAACACCATCACCGGCAACGCCAACGCCAACGCCAACGTCATCGACGGCGGCGCGGGCGATGACACCATGCTGGGCGGTGCGGGCAACGACACCTACGTCGTCGACAGTGCCAGCGACGTGG
The DNA here is from genome assembly GCA_903907895.1 of uncultured Alphaproteobacteria bacterium. Classification (GTDB taxonomy): domain Bacteria; phylum Pseudomonadota; class Alphaproteobacteria; order UBA2966; family CAIVPW01; genus CAIVPW01. The sequence goes on along the minus strand of CAIVPW010000116.1, from coordinate 5,903 downwards.
TGACCGAGAACGCTGCCTCGGGCACGGACCTTGTGCAGAGCTCGGTGACCTACACGCTGTCGGACGCCGACGTTGAGAACCTGACCCTGACGGGTAGCAGCAACATCGACGCAACGGGCAACGCCTCGGCCAACGTGCTGACCGGCAACTCCGGCAACAACACGCTGACGGGCCTCGCCGGCAACGACACCTATGTCATCGGTACAGGCGACACGGTCGTGGAAGCGACCGGCCAGGGCACTGACGTGATCGACACGTCGGTCACTTTCGTCCTCGATGACACCGTCTTCGTCGAGACCATCACCATCAACACCTCGGCCGGTGCAATCAATGCGACCGGTAACGACCAAGCCAACACCATCACCGGCAACGACAGCGCCAACAGCCTCGACGGTCAGGAAGGCAACGACACCCTGAACGGTGGCGGCGGCGACGACATCCTGACCGGTGGCACCGGCAACGACACCATGGCCGGCGGTCTGGGCAACGACACGTACTACGTCGACAGCACGTCGGACGTGGTCACCGAGGCGGCCAGCGCGGGCACCGATACGGTGATCGTGGATGGCACCAGCGGCTACAGCCTTGCGTCCTTGGCGGCGGTGGAGAACATCACCCTGACCGGCGGCAGCAACGGAGTCGCGGGCGGCAGTGCCACCGGCAACGCCCTCGGCAATACCCTGCAGGGCAACGACGGTATCAACACGCTGACCGGCGGCGCCGGCGACGACACCTACGTCTACGACGACGCCCAGGACACGCTGGTCGAAGCCTCGGGTGGCGGCACGGATACGGTGCGCTCGAGCCTCACGTACACGTTGCTCACCAACTTCGAGAACCTGACGCTCACGGGCGGCAGCGCGATCGACGGCACTGGCAACACGGCAGCCAACGTGCTGACCGGCAACGCCGGCGCCAACGTGCTGACGGGTCTTGCCGGCAACGACACCTACGTCATCGACGCGACCGACACGGTCGTGGAGGCGGCGAGCGCCGGCACCGACCTGGTGCAGATCGGCGCGAACTACACCCTGACGTCCAACGTCGAGAACCTGACGTTGACCGGCAGCGGCAACGTTAACGGCACCGGCAACGGCGACGCCAACGTCATTACGGGCAACAGCGGCAACAACGTGATCGACGGTGGGGCCGGCAACGACACCATGGTCGGCGGTACCGGCAACGACACGTACTACGTCGACTCTGCCTCCGACGTGGTGACGGAAGGCAGCAATGCCGGCACGGACACGGTGATCACCTCCGTGACCCTGACGGCTGCTGCCAACGTCGAAAACCTGACCTTGACCGGCGCCATCAACGGCACCGGCAACGCCCTCGACAACACCATCAGCGGCTCGGGTGGCGTGATCAACACCATGACCGGCCTCGCCGGCAACGACACCTACGTTGTCGACAGCACGTCGGACGTGGTGGTCGAGGCCGCCAGCGCCGGCACGGACCTCGTGCAGAGCTCGGTGAGCTTCACGCTGGCTTCCAATGTCGAGAACATGACGCTGACGGGGTCCGGCAACGTGAACGCCACCGGCAACTCGGCCGGCAACACGCTAGTCGGCAACACGGGTGCCAACGTGCTGACGGGCGGCGGCGGCCAGGACATCCTCACGGGTGGCGCTGGTGCGGACCGCTTCGATTACAACGCGGTGGCGGACAGCGCCACGGGCGGTGGTACGCGCGACACCATCACCGACTTCAACCACCTGCAGGGCGACCGCATCGACCTCGCCAGCATCGACTGGGACACGGTCACGGGCGGCGACCAGGCGTTCAGCTTCATCGGTTCGGCTGCCTTCTCGGCCGCCGGTCAGGTGCGCTACGCGAGCGGCGTGATCGAGGTCAACACGACTGGCGCCGGCGTCGCCGAGATGGAGATCGCGGTCACCGGCTCACCCACCCTGGTTGCGGCGGACTTCTTCCTCTAGACCGCCCCGTTCGGGAACAACGACAGGAGCCCGGCCCGCAAGGCCGGGCTCCTTGCTTTTAGGGGTTCCGTAATCCGTCTCCGGTCTACTGTGGTGCCAGACGGTTGCGTACTTTGCTCGGAGCGGGCAAGGCCGTCGTGCGGCACAGGTCATGAACCAGCGATCCACTTCGCGGCCGATCTTTCGGCCCGGTGACCCCATCCCCATGTTTGCCTGCAGGGCGGCGAATACCGACGCCTATCACTTCGACACGGTGGCGGGCCGTTACATCGTGCTGTCGTTCTTGGGCTCGTCTGTCCAGGCGCCGGCGGCCGAGTTGATAAGGCTCGTACACGGCGATCTGCGGTCGCGGTTTGACGACACGTTCTTGGCCTTCTATGGCGTCACCATCGATCCCGACGACCACGCGCAGCGCCGGGTGCAGCAAGACCTGCCGGGCATTCGCTATCTGTTCGATTTCGATCATGCGGTGAGCCGCCTCTATGGGGCCGTGGCGGGCGACGGGTCTGGGGCGCGCGTGCACTACACGCCGCTCACCCTCGTGCTCGACCGCCGGCTGCGGGTCATCGCAAGCGTGCCGTGGGTGAGCATTGCCGCGCACAACGAGGAGTTGCGCGCTGTCCTCGACCGGCTGCCGCCGCTCGAGGACACGGCGGCGCCGGCGCTGGTGATCCCGCGCATCTTCGAGCCCGAACTGTGCCGCGAGTTGATCGCTCTGCACCAGACCAACGGCGGCAGGGAGTCGCCGTTCATGCGCGAGCTGGGTGGCAAGACCACGCCGGTGCTGGACTATGGCTTCAAGCGCCGCACCGACTTCTTCTTCGAAGAGGAGCCCGAGTTTGCGGCACTACGCGGCCGCCTCGATCGCCGGATCCAGCAACGCCTGGTGCCGGAAGTGCAAAAGGCCTTCCACTTCTCCATTACTCGCATCGAGCGCTATCTCATCGCCTGCTACGACGCCGAGGTGGGGGCTTCTTCCGGCCGCATCGAGACAACACCACACGCGGCACCGCGCACCGCAAGTTTGCCTGCACGATCAACCTCAATGCAGACGACTACGAAGGCGGTGACCTGCGCTTTCCCGAGTTTGGCGAGCGCACCTACCGTGCCCCTACCGGCGGCGCGGTGGTGTTCTACTGCTCGCTCTTGCACGAGGCGCGTCCGGTGACGAAAGGAACCCGCTTCGCGTTCCTGCCGTTCTTCTACGACGACGATGGAGCGGCGCTCCGGAAGAAGAATCAGGCCTTTGTCAGCGAGCAGGTCGTGGACCGACGCGAAAACGGGAGCTAGCGCTCAGTCCTCGCGGAAGGTGACCTGCGACACGTCACGCAGGGGCTTCAGAAGGTACGACAGCGCGGTGCGCTCGCCGGTCTGCAGGAATGCATCGACGGGCATGCCCGGCATCAGTTGCAACTCGCCGAGACGGGCGAGCTCTGCCGGCGCCACGTTGATCCGTGCGCCGTAATACGAGGGGCCGCGCGGGTCCTTGGTGAGTTCGGGGGAGATCAGCGTAACTTGCCCCGTGACCTCCGGGGTGGTCTGCACGTTGAAGGCGGTGAAGCGGAGCTGCACTGCCTGACCCTCGTGCACCTTATCGATGTCCTCGGGACGCACGCGCACATCCACCATCAGCTTGTCGTCATCCGGAACGACCTGCATCAGCGTGCCGCCCGGCGGGATCACGCCTCCCACCGTGTGCACGACGAGTTCGAAAACGCGACCGGTCATCGGCGCGCGAATCTCCACGCGGCGCAGCTGGTCCTCCGCCAATCCCTTGCGCTCCGTCAGCTCGGCGATGCGCGCCTGCACGGTGGCGAGCTCTCGGCCCACCTCCGAGCGCAAGTCCTGGTCGATCTGGAGGATCTGCAGCTCCGTTTCGGCAATGCGCCCTTGCACCTGGGCAGCCGAGTCGATGAGCTGGCTGCGCTCACCCTCGAGGCGCACTGCGTCGCGCTCCATCGCGGTAACGGTATTGACCGTCGCGAGATTGCGGCTGAGCAGCGTGCGGTATGTCTCGAGGTCCTTGGTGATGAGCTCGAGCTCTTTCGTCTTCGAGCCGGTCTGGGCAGCGAGGGCGCGGACTTGCACGCCCATCTGCTCGATGCGTTCACGCAACTGGGCCTTCTGGCCGTTGCGCGATGTCCGGCGCGTGTCGAACAGCCGCGTCATCGCCGACATGATGGCGGCGACTTCGGGATCGGCCGCACTCGCTGTCAACGCCTCGGGGAACACCAGCCGCGCAGAGCCGTCGCGTTCTGCCTCAAGGCGCGTGCGTTGGGCGAGGTTCTGGTTCAAGTCCTTCGTGACGATCGATAGGCCCGCGCGCAGCTGTGTGTCATTCAGGCGCACCAATAGGTCGCCTTCCTGGACCCGGTCGCCTTCGCGCACCAGGATTTCGGCGACGATGCCGCCGTTCAGGTGCTGAACTTTCTTCAGGTTCGACTCGCCCACGACCTGCCCCTGCGCGATGACCGCGCTGGCAAGCTCGGTCGTGGCGGCCCAGCCGCCGACGCCCGCGCCGGCGACGATGGCGATCGTCACCCCCAGTATCAGGTGTCGGCGAATACTGCGGCGAATGGCGAGCAGAGGCTTCTGGTCGCTCACTGCTCGTCTCCGTCATCCGACGGCATCGGCACGGCGCGCTGCACCACGTTGATGCGGCCGAGTGCAACGCCGCTGCCGCTGTTGGCAAGCGCTGGCCGTTGCGAGGCGGGCACTGCGCGCTGCGCCGGCGCCGGCAGCAGGTTCTGCTGCTGCAGAACCTGGTCGCGCGGACCGAAGGCCTGAAGGCGGCCTTCGTTCATCACGGCAACCAAGTCGCAGCCGGCAAGCGCACTCGGACGATGCGCAACGACCACCACGATGCCGCCGCGGCGGCGGACACTGAGAATGGCCTGGGTGAGCGCCTGGTCACCGAGCGAATCGAGGTTCGAGTTCGGCTCATCGAGGACGATCAGGAACGGATCGCCAAAAAGCGCGCGGGCGAGGGCGAGGCGCTGGCGCAGGCCGCCGGGCAGGGCCGCGCCACTTTCGCCAATGCGGGTGCGGTAGCCGTTGGGCAGCGCCAGGATCAGTTCATGCACCTGGGCGGCTTTGGCGGCTTCGATGATGTCGCCCGGATCGGCATCGGTGAATCGGCAAATGTTCTGCTCGACGGTGCCGTCCAGCAGCTCGACGTCCTGGGGCAGGTACCCGATGTGCGCGCCGAGCGCCTCGGCGGACCATTGGCTGAGCGTGGCGCCATCCAACCGGACCTTGCCGCGCGCCGGCTGCCATACGCCCACCAACGCACGCGCAAGCGAAGACTTACCCGATCCGCTCAGGCCGACGATGCCCAGTGCCTGGCCGGCCTTGAGTGCGAAGCTCACGTCCAGAACCACCGCACGATCGGTGCCCGGCGGCACCAGCACCACTCCCTGCACGGCGAGCGTCTGGGTCGGCGGCGGCAGTTCCATCTGCTGCTCATCGGGCGGCAGCAAGCCCAGCAGGCGGTTCAGGCGTTGCCATCCCTGGCGCGCTCCGACGAAGCCCTTCCAGTTGGCAATGGCGACATCGACCGGCGCCAGCGCGCGTGCCGTCAGAATCGACGAGGCGATGATGATGCCCGGCGTCGATTCCTGGTTGATAACCAAGTATGCGCCGACGCCAAGGACGCCCGATTGCAGCGCCATGCGCAGCACCTTCGTGAGGGCGCCGAGATCGCCGGAAACATCCGCCGCCCTCGTTTGCGCGGTACGGAAGCGCCGGTTCGCCTCGGCCCACAATGCGCCGGTGCGTCCCGCCATGCCCATGGCGCGCAGGACTTCGGCGTTGCGGCGCCCGGCCTGCGCCATCGCGTGGCGTGCCGAGCCGTGGCCGCTTGCCTCCATGGTCGGACGACGCGTGAGAAGTTCGGTGACGATCGTCAGAGTAAACAGGATCAGCGCGCCGACAAGGCATGTGACGCCGATCCAGAAATGGAAC
>CAIVPW010000115.1 GCA_903907895.1 uncultured Alphaproteobacteria bacterium | reverse complement strand
GGCGTCCTCGAGCTGGGGCAGCCGGGCGGCGGAGATGTCGTGGGCGTTGAACGCCACTCGCACCCCTTGCTCGATGAGGCGGCGGGACTCCTCCTGACGCAGGCGAGCCTCGTTCAGTAGGGCGCGCGCACTTTCCAGTGCTGCCTGGTCCGCACCACCGCGGTAGAGGTTGTAGGTCAGGTTGACCATGGCGGTCGCATCGGCGGTCGGCCCCTTGGTGCCGCCAGCGTTTTCATTGCGCGTCCCCATGAGGTCGAGGGACATGCGCGGCTTGAAGGGAGCGGCTGCGGCTGCGGCATCGAAGGAAAGCGCGCGGGCGTTTTCCGCCAGCGCCTTGAGGCCGGGATGGGTGGCCACCGATTCATCGACCGCGGCATCGGCGCGCGGGAACCAAGCGCGGGCGGCTCTGCTTGCGCTGGACGGTGTCATGAAGCTGCCCGTTGAGCATCCGGCGGATCGCATGTTCGTGCATCGGCCCGTGCTGAAGGGGCGCATCGAGTTCCGCAACGTGACCTTCCAGTACCCGCGCGCGGTCACCCCCGCGCTGCACGAGTGCTCGTTCTCGATCCGCGAGGGCGAACGCGTCGGCCTGGTGGGCCGTGTCGGTTCGGGCAAAAGCACTGCGCAGAAGCTGGTGTTGGGTCTCTACACGGCACAATCCGGCTCCATCCTGCTCGACGGCACCGAGATCCGCCAGATCGATCCGGCCGATGTGCGGCGGGCGGTGGGCAGTGTTCCGCAAGACGTGTTCCTGTTCCGCGGTACCGTCCGAGAGAACATCGCAGTTTCGGCACCACACGCCAGCGACGAGCGCTTGCTGCTTGCGGCCAAGCTCGGGGGCGTGGACGAGTTCGTCGGCGCTCACCCCCTCGGCATGGATCTGCCGGTGGGGGAGCGCGGCGAGGGTCTGTCCGGCGGCCAGCGCCAAGCCATTGCGCTTGCGCGCGCATTGCTGCCTGAGCCTGCGGTGTTGCTGCTGGATGAGCCGACCAACGCAATGGACAACGCCTCCGAGTTGGCGCTGCGGCGCAATCTGGAGGCCTCGTTGGCGGGGCGTACCCTTCTGCTGGTGACCCATCGCACGTCGATGCTCGCGCTGGTGGACCGGCTGATCGTCCTCGACAAAGGGCGGGTCGTGGCGGATGGCCCCAAGCAGGCGGTGCTGGATGCGCTGGCGGGCGGTCGCGTCGCGATGGTCGCGGAATAGCCATGGCACTGAGCGCCGAATTCGCCGCCGACCTGAAAGCGGCCGCCGCACGCGGGCCGCGCAAGGCGGCAACGCTATTGCTTGTCGCGATGGCAGCGTTCGTTGTCGTGGCGATCGTGTGGGCGGGCCGCGCCAGCGTGGATGAAGTGGCGGTGGGCGCGGGCCGGGTGATCCCCACCAGCCAGGTGCAGGTCGTTCAGAATCTCGAAGGCGGCATCCTGTCGGCTCTGATGATCGCGGAAGGCGATGTGGTCGAGGCCGGCCAGGTGCTGCTGCGGATCGACGACACCACCTTCGCGTCCAGCTTTCGCGAAAACCGCGCCCGGTACTTTGGGTTCCTGGCCTCGGTCGCGCGCCTGGAAGCCGAAGTCGACGGCAAGCCTGTCGCGTTTCCAGCCGAACTCGCCGAGGAGCGGGAGGTCGTTGCCAGCGAGCGCGCCCTGCTTGACGCGCGCCGCGCCGAACTCGATGCATCGCTCGATGTGCTGCGGCGGCAGGAGGAACAGCGCAAGCAGGAACTGCTGGAGTTGCAACGGCGCATCACGGGCACCGATCAGAGACTGGCGCTGGCGCGCCAGGAACTGGCGATCATGACGCCGATGGTCGACCGCGGCGTCACCCCCCGCGTCGAGCTGCTGCGCGTGCAGCGGCAGGTGAACGAGCTCGAACAGGATCTTGAAACGGGCCGCATCGGCGTTCCTAAGGCGGACGCCGCCCTTGCGGAGGCTCAGCGCCGGCAAGCGGAGCGGCGCGCCGCCTTCCGTTCGGCGGCGCAACAAGACCTGAACGCCCAGCGAGTACAGTTGCGATCGTTGCAGGAGTCGATGACTTCCGTGCGCGACCGCGTGGC
>CAIVPW010000114.1 GCA_903907895.1 uncultured Alphaproteobacteria bacterium | reverse complement strand
CTGCGCTACGGCACCGAGCCGGGCGAGGTCGATGAGCTCCTGCGGCGCGTCGATGTCATCCCGCCGTCCCTGGCTCTCGCCCAGGCGGCCGAGGAATCCGGCTGGGGCACATCGCGCTTCGCAGTCGAAGGCAACGCGGTGTTCGGCCAGTGGACCTTCGATCCGGACAAGGGCCTGGTGCCCATCTATCGCACCGAAGGGGCGCAGCATCTGGTGCGCTCGTTCGAAGGCCTGCTCGCTTCCGTCGCCGGCTACATGCGCAACTTGAACAGTCACGACGCGTATGCGGCGTTCCGCAACCGCCGCAAGCAGATGCGCGACGACATCGGCGCCCTCGACGCATCGCTGCTCGCCAACACCCTGCTGTACTACTCCGAAGGCCGCCGCGACTACGTGCGCAAGATTCGCGAGATCATCGACGGCAACGAACTCACCGCCTTCGACGACGCCCGCCTGAAGCCGGAGTCGCGCGTCTACTAGCGTGAGCCACGGCTGCGAGGCGCACGCCTCGCCTCGAAACAATCCAGGATCGCTGCAACGACGGGGGGAACGTTCTCTAGCGCGCCGGGATGTAGAACTGCGTTCCGAACCAGCGCCAGCGATCGCCGTCACCGCGCACCGTGCAGTTGAAGCGGCCGCGGCCGGGCGGGAACGGTGTTGCGGCTCGCACCTCGATGCGGCGGTCGAGGCGCTCGATGCGCGCCGGCGCCGATTCGTGCGAGGCGAAGCAGTTGATCTGCTCGAGGAAGCGCACGCCCTCCGCCACCGTGAAACCGAACGGCGGCGGATTGTTGCCGCGCAGGATCGGGTCCTCCGGCGTCACGTCGCGCGCGCCGAATGCCTGGGCGTTGACGATCAGGGCGAAGCGCGCCTGGCCGCCGAAGTCCTCGTTGAGCGAGAATCGCGGCTGGAAGAAAAGGTCGAGTCCCGGCTCGGCAACGCCCGAGTGCTGCCCGAACGCTGCCACGTAGCCCAGCTGCTTCACCGCATCGCGCGCGGCGATGCTCATCTCACCGAACGGGTAGGCGAACAGGGTGGGCGTCACGCCCAGTTCCTGCTGAATGCGTTGCTGGCCCTTTTGGATGTCGCGCAGGGCCTGCTCCAGGGTCAGGTCCGGCATGTGAGGGTGGGAAGCGGTGTGCGCGCCGATGGTGACGCCGCCTCGCACCATCTCGCGCAACTGGTCCCACGTCAGGTAGCGCGGTGTCTTGGCGTCGATGTTGTCGGTGGAAATGAAGATCGTCAGCGGAAAGCCGGCCGCCTTCACGCGGGGCCACGCCTCGGTGAACGACGTCGTGTAGCCGTCGTCGATGGTGATGGCGATGGTCCGGTCGGGCAGCGGCCGCCCGGTCCGCAGCGCCTCGGCAATCTCGGCCACCGGCACAACGTTGAAATTGCCGCGCTTCAGCTCCGCGATATGGGCATCGAACTGCTCCAGCCGGATGTTCGTGCTGGGAATGTCGTTCTCGCCGAAGCGGTGGTAGTTGATGATGACTGCGCCGGCGGGCGCGGCGACTTGGGGCGCGGTCGCGGTCTGCGCGCCTGCTGCGCCGGTGAGGGCCGCGCACGCCAGGGCCGCGGCAAACAATCCGCGCGCCCACCCGAGCGATCTGGGTGACCTGTGCATAACTTCTCCACCATACACCAGGTCGGCGCTGTACAACGCTTCCCTTGGCGCTCCGTTCCGTGGCCAGCCCCATTTCCGCTTTGAATGTCCTAGCCATCGATACGGCCCAGGAGCGCTGCGCCGTTGTGGTGCGCGCCGGGGGCCGCACCGTGGCCACCCGTACCCTCACCGAGCCCAAAGGCCATGCCGAGGCCCTTTTGCCCCTGCTCGCCCAGGTTCTAGCCGATGCGGGCCTTACCTATGGTGACCTGCAGCTGCTGGCGGCGACCACCGGGCCGGGGGTCTTCACCGGGGTACGCGTCGGGCTCGCCGCCGTGCGGGGCCTGCGCCTTGCCCTCAATATCCCCGCGGTCGGAATCGGCACGCTTCCGGCCACCGCCGCCACCGCCCGCGCCGGCGGGGCCGAGGGCCCGCTGGCTGTCGTGAACGACGCGCGGCGCGATGAAGTCTATCTGCAGGTCTTTTCGGCGGCGGGCGAGCCCACCGGCGATGCGGTGCTGCTGCCGGTCGGCGAGGCGATGATGCGGCTTGCGGCCCCGATGACGATCGTGGGCACCGGCGTCGCCCTGGTACACGCGGCGGCAAGCGAGCGGGGCATAGCCTGCGGTTCCGTCGATCGTCCCGACGTGGGTTTCGTGGCGGCGATGGCCGAGTCGCAGTACGCGTCCGGTACGCTGGCGCCACCGCGCCCGCTGTATGTGCGGGCGCCGCACATCACCCAGCCGCGCAGCCGCACATAGTAATTCTGTGTCAAGATACTGTATCGTCTACTATCCGTAGTAGCTCGCGAAAAAATTGCGCATTGCCCGTAAAGCAGGGCCGCAATATATAGCGGCCAAATGCCACCCCGAGGTTGAGCAGTACATATGACTGACAAGCCGGATAACAGCAGCGACCTGTTGGCGCTCACGACCGACATCGTCTCGTCCCACGTCGCCAACAATACGGTGGCGGTGCAGGACCTGCCGCAGCTCATCCAGCAGGTCTATTCGGCTCTGGCGAGCGTGGGCACGGCAATGGCGGCCAAGGAGCGTCCGACTCCCGCCGTTCCGCCCAAGCGTTCGGTGACGCCCGAGTACATCGTCTGCCTCGAAGACGGCAAGAAGCTGAAGATGCTGAAGCGGCATCTGAAGACCCGCTACAACCTGACGCCGGATGAATACCGGGAGCGCTGGGGCCTGGGGGCGGACTACCCGATGGTGGCGCCCAACTACGCCGCGCAGCGCTCCGACCTCGCCAAGAAGATCGGCCTTGGCACCACGCGCCGCCGCAAGCGCACCAAGCGCGCCGCCTAGCGTCCCGCAGCTCCGGTGACCCCCCACAGCAAAGCCCCCACCGGCGGCGTGGACGACATCCGCCGCATCGAGGAGGCGTGCGCCCAGCGCGGCATCCGCATGACGGAGCAGCGCCGCGTCATCGCGCGCGTGCTATCGGAAGCCGCCGATCATCCCGACGTGGAAGAAGTGCACCGGCGGGCCAGCGCGGTGGACCCGAAGATCAGCATCGCCACCGTCTACCGCACCGTGCGCCTGTTCGGCGACGCGGGCATCCTGGCGCGCCACGATTTCGGCGACGGCCGCGCACGCTACGAAATGTCGCCCGAGGTTCACCACGACCACCTCATCGACGTACGCAGCGCCAAGGTCATTGAGTTCCAGGACGAGCGCATCGAGAAACTCCAGCGCGAAGTTGCCGAGCGCCTAGGATTTCGCCTGGTAGACCATCGTCTTGAGCTCTACGGCGTGCCGCTCGACGCCGACGCCAAGTCCGACAAGAAGAAGTAGCCGCGGCTGCTGCGGGCAATGCTGAATGTCCTGCGCACGTACCGGTTGATCGTGCTGCTGCTGTGGACGCTGATCATGGCGCCGCTGCAGTTGCTTTCGGTCTTGCTGCATCTGCCGACCCAACGGTGGATCCCGATCCTGTTCCACCGATTCGTCGGCCACATGTTGCACCTGACCATCGACGTGCGGGGTGCGCCAGCGCGGGAACGGCCGGTGCTGTTCGCTGTCAACCACTCGTCCTGGCTCGATATTGTGGTGCTGAGCACCATCGTGCCGACATCCTTCATCGCCAAGCAGGAGATCGCCTCTTGGCCTGGGTTTTCGATCCTCGCCAAGCTGCAGCGCTCGGTGTTCATCGAGCGCAAGCGCGG
>CAIVPW010000113.1 GCA_903907895.1 uncultured Alphaproteobacteria bacterium | reverse complement strand
TGCGGCGCTCGCCTTCGGGGATCGGACGGTCGCAACGGCACAACAGGATGTCGGGCTGGATGCCGATGGAGCGCAGCTCCTTTACCGAGTGCTGCGTCGGCTTGGTCTTCAGTTCACCGGCCGACGGGATGTATGGCACCAACGTGAGGTGCACGTATGCCGTGCGTTCGGTGCCAAGGTCGTTGCGCAACTGGCGGATGGCTTCGAAGAACGGCAGCCCTTCGATGTCGCCGACCGTGCCGCCGATCTCGATCAGCACGAAGTCGAGGCCCTCGGTGTCGGCGAGGACGAATTTCTTGATCGCGTCGGTGACGTGCGGGATGACCTGCACGGTGCCGCCCAGGTAGTCGCCGCGCCGTTCGGCGGCGATGATGTCGCTATAGATGCGACCGGTGGTGACGCTGTCGGACTGGCGCGCCGGCACGCCCGTGAAGCGCTCGTAGTGACCGAGGTCGAGGTCGGTTTCCGCCCCGTCGTCGGTGACGTAGACCTCACCGTGCTGGTACGGGCTCATCGTGCCCGGATCGACGTTGATGTAGGGGTCGAGCTTGCGCAGGCGCACGCGGTAACCACGCGCCTGCAACAACGAACCGAGCGCTGCGGACGCCAGGCCTTTGCCGAGGGAGGAGACCACGCCGCCGGTAACAAAGATGAACCGCGTCATGGACCTGCACCCTACTACATGTGGGGGCCCGAACGACAGGGCCACCCAACGCTAAGGCAGAAGTCCGGCCGCTAGTGTTGCGGCCGGATCACGCTTTACGGCGCGGGGGCCGGAGCCGGAGCCGGCGCAGGCGCCGGTGTCACTGCTGGAACGGGCGCGGGCTGCGCCGCGCCACCGGCCGGAGCTGCCGGGAACTCGAGCACCGGGGCCGGCGTCAGCTGCTGGTTCGGCACCGGTGCCGGCTGTGGCACGGCCGGAGCCGCGCCCGGCGTCGGAATGGTCAACGGCGCTAGTGCCGGAGCCGACTGCAGCACCGACCCACGCTGGGCGCTCACGCCGAGAATGGCCAGGATGATGCTGGTCAGCATGAAGGCGGCGGCGAGGATCGCCGTGGTGCGCGTCAAAAGGTTGGCCTGCGCGCGGCCGCTCAACACGCCAAGGCCGCCACCCGATCCACCGCCGGTCCCCATGCCCAACCCGCCGCCTTCGGAACGCTGCAACAGGACGACGCCTGTGAGCCCAAGGGCGATCATGACGTGGATGACCAGAAGAAGAGTGTGCATAGGCCTAGGCTGGAGGTTGGCAGCAGGCAGAAAGCCCGCGGCGCGGCGGGTTATACCATAAGGAATTGGTCGCGCTAGCGCGGGGCTTCAACCTGCCTCTGCCACCCGGCGTGCCCGCCGCCCCGCTCGTTCGGTCCGGTCCCGATACCACCCGATGGCGGCGAATGCCAAACCGATGCTCAGGACGACCCAAGCGGGCCGCACGCCGGCGTCGAGGGAGAAGTTGGCCATAGCGACCCGGCCAATCGGGATGCGGCCACCAGCGGTCGCCAAGAAGTAGAGCGCCTCGGCGGCGATGGTCAGCGCCCACGTCAGTACACTCAGGCCGACAAGCCACGCCGTGGTCGCGCGCTCGCGCCACCAGTACAGCACCCGGTACAGCAGCAACCACAGCAGGAGGCCGGCCAGGATTTGCGCCTCGGGCGTGTAGAGCTTGTTGAGCAGCAGGTAGAAATGGAGCATCGCCAGGATGCCCACGGCGTAGACCGCCTGGTGCAGGCGCCGCCAGCGCTGCCCGCCGAGCTTTCGCACCATCGCGTCCGTGGACGTGACGGTGAGCGGCACCATCGCCAGCAGTCCGATGGTCCCCACCAGCAGATAGAGCCGCAGCACGATCTCGGAGCCGATCGCTCCCCACTCAAATGCCATATCGGCGAAGTACGCGAGCAGGTGGATGGCGGAGTAGACGAACGCTGCCACGCCGATCATGCGCCGCGTCGTGATCAGCTTCGGCCACACCAGGATGCGGCGCAGGGGGGTAATCGCCAGCGTCAGCACGATGAAGCGGATGCCCCACAGCCCGCTCTCGCGCACCAGCGCCTTGATCGCGTTACCGCCGATCGTGCCGGTGAAATAGCGCCAGGCGATCCAGGCCCCCGGCAGTACCAGCAGCAGGAACACCGCCGTCTTGAGCGGTGCGAAACTGCCGGCCTTGTCGGTGAACGGGGCGATCGCGCGGCGACGGAACTCGGTGGCCGCCGCGCTCATGCCTCC